>JALVDN010000167.1 GCA_027008965.1 Flavobacteriales bacterium
CGAATGCGAGGAGTCTTTTTCTGCGCACAACAAGTTGTGCTTGAATAATGAAGCCGTCGGTGGCAGGAGACACCGACGGAGCGGTCCAAAAAATCAATGAGATTTCTCAGTCGTTCACTTTGTTCACTCCTTTGAAATGACAGGTGAAAATCCTAATAAAATCAGTAGCACCATGTCATTCCGACGGAGCGAAGCGACGAGGAATCTCTCCGCGCCGGCGGGCGAAGTGTTATCCTTGAGAAGGCGAAAAGCTCATTTTTGTTTGACGGAGGAGGCTCCGAGCGAAGACGAGGAGACCCCGCACGGCAACATACAAAAATGCTTTGAGCCGAGCAAGATTTAAACGGAGCACGCCAAAAGGCGCCCAAAAAAATGCGTAGAATAAAATTGATTGATTAAACTCCGCGTTATTTTCTTTACTTTTGTAGTGTGAATTTGATGCATATGGAGAATAAAAAAGAAAGATACACGATTACGGCGGCCCTTCCCTATACCAACGGACCGGTCCATATAGGTCATTTGGCGGGGGTGTATATTCCGGCCGATATTTATACGCGTTATCAAAAAGCCAAAGGCAAGGATGCCATTTATATTTGCGGATCGGACGAGCACGGGGTGCCCATCACGCTCCGGGCCAAGAAGGAAGGCAAATCGCCGCAAGAAATTGTGGATAAATACCATAAGTTGATCAAAGAATCCTTTGAAAAATTCGGGATAGCATTTGATTATTACGGGAGGACATCATCTCCAATCCACCATAAAACCGCTTCGGATTTTTTTAAAAAACTCTATGACAAGGGCGTTTTTATTGAAAAGGAAAGTGAGCAACTATATGATGAAGAAGCGGGTCAATTTTTGGCCGACCGTTTTGTGAAAGGGACTTGTCCCAAATGTGGTTATGAGGAAGCCTATGGTGATCAATGCGAGCGTTGCGGAACCTCGCTTAGTCCGTTGGAACTGATTGATCCGGTGAGTACCATTACGGGAAGTAAGCCCGTGTTGAAAAAAACCAAACACTGGTATCTTCCGCTTGACAAGTATGAAGATTGGCTCCGTCAATGGATTTTGGAAGGACACAAAAACGATTGGAAGCCCAATGTGTTGGGCCAAGTGAAATCGTGGTTGGATGACGGCTTGCGTCCGCGGGCGGTCACGCGCGATTTGGATTGGGGCGTTCCGGTTCCCCTGGAAGAAGGAAAAGGAAAAGTGCTTTATGTTTGGTTTGACGCACCCATCGGATATATCAGCAATACCATCGAATGGGCCGAAAAAACCGGAAAAGACTGGAAACCTTATTGGCAAGATGAAAATACGAAACTCATTCACTTCATCGGCAAAGACAATATTGTTTTTCATACAATCATTTTCCCGGTGATGCTCAAAGCTCACGGTGATTTTATTGTCCCTGAAAATGTTCCGGCCAATGAATTTTTAAACCTGGAAGGCGATAAAATTTCCACTTCGCGCAATTGGGCCGTTTGGTTGCATGAATACTTGGAAGATTTTCCCGGCAAGCAAGACGTGCTGCGTTATGTCCTGACCGCCAATGCCCCTGAAACCAAAGACAATGACTTTACTTGGAAAGACTTTCAAGCCAGGAACAATAATGAATTGGTGGGTAACTTGGGGAATTTTATCAACCGCGTGGCGGTATTGACCCATAAATATTATGACGGTGTGATTCCCAAGCCGGGCGAATTTAAGGATTCGGATAAGGAAGTTCTGAGTCAGTTGAAAAAATTCCCCGAAAAAATCGGGCATTTGATAGAACGGTTCCGTTTCAGGGAAGCCTTGTCGGAATATATGAATATGGCCCGGATGGGGAATAAATATTTGGCGGATGAAGAACCCTGGAAAAAAATAAAAACCGACCCGGAAAGCGTGCAAACCATTATGTTTATTACCAACCAAATAGCGGCGGCATTGGGCATTTTAGGTGAAATTTTCTTGCCATTTACAGCCCGAAAAATCAAAAAGATTTTTAACATTCCTGAAAAATATTCTTGGGATGATGTATCCCAATTTGATAGCTCTTTACTTCCGGCGGGACATCAAATTAACAAACCCGAACTTTTGTTTGAAAAAATTGATGATGAAACCATTCAAAAGCAAATAGACAAACTATTGACCACCAAAAAACAAAATGAGAAAACCATGTATGACCCTTTGAAAGAAACGATTCAATTTGACGATTTCACCAAACTGGATATAAGAACCGCCACCATTTTGGAAGCCGAACGAATTCCCAAAGCCAAGAAATTATTGAAATTGACGGTTGACCTGGGGTTTGAAAAAAGAACCGTTGTGGCGGGCATTGCCGAATATTATAGTCCGGAAGAACTTCCCGGCAAAAAGATATTGGTCTTAGCCAATTTGGAACCCAGGAAATTGCGCGGCGTTTTGAGTCAAGGCATGGTATTGATGGCCAACACTCCGGACGGCAAACCAGTATTCATCAGTCCGGAAGAAGATGTTCCCAACGGCTCGGTGATAAGCTAATTTGAAGGACGATAGCGTTTGATGGCTACCAAATGGTGGGTTAATTTATTTCGCTCAGGGTTAAAAATTCCATCGCGGTGCAACTCATCCACACGGACTTGGCCGTGGGCGTGTAAAATTTTTCCTTCAAACCAAACCATTCCCACATGCGTCACTTTGCCTTTACTGTTGGCAAAAAATGCCAAATCACCGGGTTGACGGTCGTCAAAATCCACCAATTCACCCTGTAAAACCTGATCCCTGGCATTGCGGTTGAGGTTATAATATCCGGCCAGTTTGTAACTCATTTGTGTCAAACCCGAACAATCCATACCGAAATCGGTCATTCCGCCCCACAAATAGGGTGCATTCCTGTAGGACCAAGCGATTTCAAGCACTTTGAAAAGGTCGTGTCGCCCGGTGATGACTTGAGCTTCTATCCTGAATTTTTTATCTCCTACGAGAAATGTTTTGTTATCGGCATCATAAAAAGGCAAACGGCATCCTTTGACCAAAACTTGACGTGAACCATCCGGAAAATCAATAGGTGCAATGGTATCAAGCACATATACGGGTATCTCCAGCGCTATTTTTTTCCGGGTGGATGCACTTATTTTCTCAAAAACTTTTTCGTCAATCCAGCCTTCGTAACCGTCAAAATCATTTTTGATGAATCGCCATTGATTCCTTTTATCCAAAATCTCAAATGTTTCACCGAATAAAAGCTGGGTGGTAATTTCCGCTTCGTCCCGGGGCTCGGGACGAAGCGGAACGATTGTGTTTGTAATGATTCCGTATGCGCCCATTATTCTTCGTTTTCAATGATCATGGCACTGGCACCGCCGCCACCGTTACAAATTCCCGCTGCACCGTATTTTCCACCATATTGTTTCAAAATATTGATTAATGCCATGATAATCCTGGCACCACTCACGCCCAACGGATGACCCAATGAAACGGCCCCTCCGTGTACGTTCACTTTTTCCGGCGGAAGATTCATCAGCTTTTGATTCACCAAAACCACCACCGAAAAGGCTTCATTGACTTCGAAGAAATCAATATCCTTCTCTGTTAATCCGGCTTTTTCCAATGCTTTGGGTACGGCTTTGGCCGGCGCAGTGGTAAACCATTCGGGCGATTGCGCCGCATCGGCATAGGACAAAATTTTGGCCAAAGGTTTGATGCCCAACTCCTCTGCTTTTCTGCGGGTGGTCAAAATCAAAGCCGCCCCTCCATCGTTGATAGTGGAAGCATTGGCGGCCGTAACGGTTCCATCGGGCGTAAAAACGGGTTTTAATGACGGTATTTTCTCAAATTTGACGTTTTTATACTCTTCGTCTTCATTAAAAATAACCGGATCGCCTTTTCGTTGCGGAATTTCAACGGATATCACTTCATCATTAAATCTTCCTTCTTGCCAGGCTTTGGCCGCTCTTTGATATGAACGGATGGCATATGCATCTTGTTCTTCGCGTGAAATGTTATATTCTTTGGCACACAAATCGGCAAAAACCCCCATGTGTTTATTAGAATAGGCGTCGGTTAATCCATCGAAAACCAGGCCGTCTTTGGCTTTTACATCGCCAAGCTTAATGGCTTTTCGCGCTTGCAAATAATGTGGTGCCAAACTCATGTTTTCCATTCCGCCCGCCACCATAATTTCCGCATCGCCTGCTTTGATGTTTTGTGCGGCAAGCATCACCGATTTCATGCCCGAAGCACATACTTTATTAATAGTTGTTGCCGGAACCGTTTCGGGAATACCGGCATAGATGGCGGCTTGACGGGCGGGGGCTTGTCCCACCCCTGCTTGCAACACATTTCCCATAAAAACTTCATCCACAAGCATGGGATCCAAATGGATTTTATCCAAGGCGCCTTTGATGGCAAAAGCTCCCAAGCGGGAAGCATTGATATTGCTTAAACTCCCCATAAAACTCCCCAGTGGAGTTCTTGCATAAGAAATAATAACTATGTCTTCAGGTTTTTTCATATTGTGAATTTTTTAATTTCCCGGATTTAAAATAATAGGCAAACCGTCTTTCCCCGAACCTATCACAATCACTTTCGAGTTGGGTGATTCGGATAATTTCAAAGTGGCCTCGATACCTTTCCACCTCAAGAGTTTATCCGAGATTCCTTCGGTGACAATATGTTGGAAATCCCTGATACCTTCGGCTTCAATTCGCTTTCGCTCGGCTTCCTTTTTCTCTTTTTGAAGACGGAATTCATATTCCAAAGCTTCTTGCTGTTGTTTCAACTTACGCTCAATGGCTGATTTGATAGCTTGTGGCAAAGTTACATCACGCACCAAAACTTTATTGAGTTGAATATATTGTTTGGCCAGCAAATTTTTGGTTTCATCAAAAATTTCTTGTTGTATGGCTTCGCGTTTGGAAGAATAGATTTGCTCGGGTGTATATCTTCCCACTACGGTTCGAGTGGCCGAGCGCACGGCCGGTTTCAAAATATCCTCTACATAATTTCGCCCTCTGTATTTATGAAGCTTGGCTACATCTTTGATAACCGGCTGATACCATACACTTGCATCAAGTTTAATATCCAATCCGTCCTGCGAAAGCACTTTCATGGTTTCAAAAAGTTGTTGTTGTCTAACATTATAAACATATACTTTGTTCCAAGGAGCAACAATATGCATTCCTTCGGACAAAGGAGGACGAATGGTATCCACACCGCCTCCGAAAGGACGGAAAATAACCCCCGCTTCTCCCGGGCCTATGTTAACAATAGAAGTAACTAAAAGAATGAACAATAGAATCAGACCGAAGATTAAAAAGACCGTTCTTTTGCCTTTCTTGGTCACTTCGTTTAAATCAAATTCTTGGATATGATTGTTCATGGTTTAAATTTTTTTTACAAAAATAATAAGTTTATGTCCCTATAGTCCAAATCAAACCATTCGGCAACCGATGGATTAGTAATCATTCCCTTGAAAGTGTAAATGCCGTGACGTATTCCATGGTGGTATTTGGCGGCCTTTTCAATTCCTCCGTATTCTGAAATTTCTTTGATTAAAGGCACCATTGTGTTGCTTATGGCAATGGTTGCCGTACGCGAATATTTGGAAGCAATATTGGGAACACCATAATGAATAACATCATATTTGATCACAATGGGATCGCTATGAGAAGTCAATTCCGAAGTTTCGGAAACACCCCCGCGATCAATGCTTACATCAATCAAAACCGAACCGGGTTTCATTTGCCTGACCATGTGTTCGGTGATCACCAAAGGAGTTCTTGTTTTACCCCGTAATGCACCGATGACTACATCAGCTTGCTGAAGGGCATTTAAAATATTAGTAGGTTCCAAAGTGGAAGTATGAATCACTCTCCCCACATTGGTTTGCAGTCTTCGCAATTTGGCAATGGAATTATCAAAAACCTGAACACTTGCGCCCAAACCCAAGGCGGTCCGTGCGGCAAATTCACCCACGGTTCCGGCGCCAAGTATGGTAACATGTGCAGGCGGAACACCACTAACATTACCCAATAATAAGTTGCGACTTATTCCCGGCTTGCTCAATAATTCACCGGCTATTAAAATGGATGCCGTCCCTGCTATTTCACTTTGGGTACGTACAATCGGATACATGCCATGCTCGTCTTTGATAAACTCAAAAGCTAGTGCCGTAATTTCCTTTTTTAATAAAGCCTCAAAATATTCTTTTGTTTGTATGTTGAGTTGTAAGGCCGAAATCAAAATCCCGCCGGGATTCATCATTTCTATTTCTTCCAATGAAGGAGGTTCCACCTTGAGCACAACCTCCGACTGGAATATTTTTTTTCTGTCATACTCAATTTTGGCGCCCGCTTGAACATATTCTTCATCTGTATATAAGGCCCCTTCACCGGCATGGCTTTCCACTAAAATTTTATGCCCGTGACTCACTAGCGTGGATACTCCTTCGGGAGTTAAACATAATCTTTTCTCCTGCAAATGCGATTCTTTGGGTATACCGATGGTGAGTTCACCTTTTCTAAACAAAACGGCCAACCTTTCTTCCTGCGGTATGAGAATTTCTTTGGGATATTGCGGCGACTTCATTTATTTTTTATTATTATTTCACGTGTTGTTTCATCCAAAATTTTCATCTCAATATACGTAAAATCATCCAATAATGGCAAAGCCAATTCAGGCCATTCAATAAAAATATATTCTCCCGATTGTAAATATTCTTCAAACCCGATATCCAATAATTGCTCAATATTTTCCAATCTGTATAAATCAAAATGATAAACCGGACGACCTTTTTTGGAAGTATATTCATGTACCAATGAAAAGGTTGGTGATCCGACAAAGGTATCATCCGAAATGTTTTGTAAAATATGCTTAATAAGCGCGGTCTTTCCTGCACCCATAGGAGCATCAAAGAGCAAAATCTTGGATTTTGATTTATCAATTACTATTTTTGCAACCTCATCAATACGATGAATTTTATATCTCATATTACTTATTCTACAATCAAAAATAGTCAATCTTATTCCTTTTCCAAAAAAGAAACCATGGTTACATCAAAAATTTGATTTTTAACAAATAAAAAAGAAACAAAAATTTATTAACCTTTTTTTAAAAGTTTTTTTATATTTGCACACTGATAAATTAACATCCGATATGAAACGCATTATCAAGCCTACACCAATTCAAGAGGAGGTGATTTTGTCACCTTATAAGACCATTATGAGTAAGACCGACCCCAAAGGAATCATTGAATATGCCAATGATTACTTTGTTGAAATTTCCGAGTATAAAGAATGGGAATTGATGGGTCAACCGCATAATATTATCCGTCATCCCGATATGCCCAAGATTATTTTTAAAATTTTATGGGATCGTTTAAAAGCCAAACAAAACATCCATGCCATAGTCAAAAACCTGACTAAAACTGGAAAATATTATTGGGTAGTAACCGACTTCATGTGGAAAGAAGACGAAGAAGGGAATATCATATCCTACTATTCCAGAAGAAAAGCCGTCCCTCAACATGTCAAAGCCGTATTCAATGATTTATACAGCAAGTTGAAAAAAATAGAAGAAACCGGAGGAATGGATGCTTCAGGAGCCTATTTACAAGGATTTTTAGAAGATTTGGGAAAAACTTATGACGAATTTGTTTTGGATTTATTCGGCCTTTCGGAAGAACAATTGATGGACTACATGAAAGCTGAAATTAGTGATAAAGAATTAATTAATGGCAACGGATCTTATCCTATATCACCTGAAGAAGCCATCAAAAAAACTACCAAAAAAGGATTGTTCAGAAAATTCTTCTAAACTTTTATTGCCACATAATTTTTTTTTACTTATTATTGCAGAAAATGTTTCACGATGGATGTTTTCAGAGAAAAAATTTTACCGCCAGATATAACATTAGTTTGTAAACTCACAAAAGATGGTATTATTACTTTTGTTAATCAAGAATATTTAAATGTATTTAAATATAAAGAAACCGAGCTTATCGGACAACCTCATACAATTATACAAGATCCCGAACTACCCGAAGTTATTTCCGATATTTTATGGAACAGGATATATCAAGGCCAAAAATTTTATTATGTAACTAAAAATCTTACTAAAGATAAAGAAGTGGTTTGGACCCTAGTGGACGGAACATCAAAAATTCAAGAAAATAGAAAAAATGCTATTTTTCTTAGAAGAAAATTTGTTCCCCATGAAATCAAAGAAGAATTTAAAAGTCTATATAAAACACTTTATGAAATAGAAACCCAAGGTGGTGGGAAAAAGGTGGCTCAAAAATACCTGGAAGGATGGCTGGAAGACAGGAGTGTTTCATCTATTAATGAATACATCATAAAAAAATTTGGAGGCGAAAAAAAGTTAAAGGCATATTTCACAGCTGAAATTTCAGATGAGGAACTTTTCAAAATAGAACCGGATGAAATGAATATAAACGAAATCCTTGACTTTGTTAAAAAGAAAAAGAAGAGAAGGTTCGGATTATTTTAAACAACCTTATTATGGAGAAATTAAAAACAATACCCGTTGAAAAAAACCTTCGGTTAAGACTAAACGAAGATTATAAAATCCTGTATGCCGATAACGAATTTTTGAATTTTACGGGTCTCTCCATTGAAAACATCATCTATCAAGACTTCGGAGAAATTTGTATGTACGGTGCCGAAAGCCCGCTCCGGGAGATTATCATCGATTTAATGAACAACAATGATGAAAGCTATTTTGCCATCAAAGGCAAAACTGCCGAAACCGATACCTATTACTGGGGATTGGTACGTGCAGAAAAAACCATGGTGAACGGAAACCTGCGCTGGATTTGGACCATCAAAATGTTTCCGCAAGCAAGTGTTGTATATTTGGAAGAACTACTCAATAAAGTATTTCAAATTCAAAACAATGCCGGAAAAGATTACGCTGTCAAATATCTGATAGGTTTCCTTGAAGATAAAGGCATGAACTACGAAGAATACATTCTGGACATATTACAAACCTCCAAGAAGAAACTAAGGAAATATTTCAAGTTATAAAATAAAAAACCCGGCCTCCGGCCGGGTTTTTTATTATCTTTCAATTATTTATCATCATTCATTATTCATTTCCTCCACTCGCCTGATTCATCAACTTCATAAACTCGTCCAACTTAGGCATCAAAATAATTTCCGTTCTACGGTTAATAGCTCTGTTTTCGGGTGTATCGTTCGGAACTTTGGGATACCACTCCCCTCTTCCACCGGCAGTCATTCGC
Source organism: Flavobacteriales bacterium (assembly GCA_027008965.1). Lineage (GTDB taxonomy): Bacteria > Bacteroidota > Bacteroidia > Flavobacteriales > Flavobacteriaceae > JAADED01. Next base: position 9,221 of record JALVDN010000167.1, read on the forward strand.
GCCGGATCCACACCAAACTTCGTTTGCAACCTGCGAGCCATTGCCGTTGCACGCAACGCACTCAAATCCCAATTATCCTTGATACAAGCCGTTTTAATGGGCACATTATCCGTATTGCCCACAATCAAAATTTCATAATCCTTATGCTCATTCAAAATCTTGGCAATCTTGGATAAAACCCTGTCCGCTTGCGGATTGATGCGTGTACTACCCGACTTAAACAACATCTTATCAGACAAAGAAATAAACACCACACCTTTCTTCACCTTGATATCCAAATCCTCATCATTGGCATCCACATCCTTGATGCTCGCCGTCAACTGCTCTTTCAACACCTGATTGAGCGAATCTTTCTTCTTGTTTTCTTCAATCAACTGCTTGATATAAGCATTGGAACTCCTGATTTCATCCAACAACTTGGCAATATTCACATTCCCCTGCTGATTCAAACTGATACACTTATCCAAAGCCTTTTGCAACCCTGCATTACTCTGACGTGCCGCATCCAACTGTGCCGCCAACTGATCCTTCTCCGCTCGGCAAGTCATATAATTTTGCCTGAATTTCTGATAATTACTCTCCGAAGTCTGATACTTCGCCTCCAACTCCCTGTATTTTTTCTTGGAAACACAAGAACTCATCACAAACGTGAGCGCCAATAATAAAACCAATAATTTTTTCATAATACTTCCCCTTTTAATTTTAAACGCAATTTAACCAATTTTATGATGCCAATAACTGATAATTTACATGATTTTTTTCAGGGCGCCTTTTGGCGTGCTCCGTTTAAATCTTTTTCGCCCCGCTCGGTTTTTGGTGAGTCACGGCTGCGGGGTCTCCTCGTCGTGGCTCGGAGCCTCCTCACTGTGGCCAAAAATCCGGCGGGTCTTCAAAAGGATACCACTGCGCCCGCCGGCGCAACATCAAATATCATAATTGGGCGCCTGCTTGGCAATCATCACATCATGCGGATGACTCTCTTTCAACCCTGCTCCCGAAATCCTAACAAACTTCCCGTTCCTTCTCAAATCATCAATCGTGGCCGCACCGCAATAGCCCATCCCAGAACGCAATCCCCCCGTCAACTGATACAACATCTTTTTCACCGGGCCTTTATAATCCACCAAGGCTTCAATCCCTTCCGGAACCAATTTTTCCACTGCTTTATCCTGCTGAAAATACCGGTCACCGCTTCCGCGTTTCATCGCCGCCAATGAACCCATTCCCACATATTGCTTAAACTTTTTTCCATCCATTTCCATCACTTCACCCGGTGTTTCATCCGTCCCCGCCAGCAATCTGCCCAACATCACCGCATGGGCTCCCGCCGCAATAGCTTTGGTGATATCACCTGACAACTTGATTCCTCCATCTGCAATAATTCCTATCTGACTGTCTTTCAAAGCCTCATAAACATCCATCACGGCCGTTATCTGCGGCACCCCCACTCCCGCCACTACACGCGTAGTGCAAATGGCACCCGGACCCACACCAATCTTCACTGCATCGGCGCCGGCATCCACCAATGCCAATGCCGCCTCGTCCGTTACAATATTTCCTGCTACCACATCCAAATCCGGAAACATATTTTTAATCTTCTTCACCGCATCCAAAATTCCTTTGGAATGACCGTGTGCCGAATCAACCGTAATCGCATCAACTCCCGCTTCATACAACAACGCCACCCGTTCCTCTAACCCACTCATCCCTACGGCCGCCGCAACAAGAAGTCGTCCACGTTCATCCGTTGCCGCTTGCGGATATTCATCCCGATTCCATTCAAACGCCTTGACTTGCTTCACCGCTCCGGCTTGTTTCACGGGAGATAAATTTTTATGAATCACACCCAGTCCACCCTCCAAAGCCATTGCAATGGCCATACGTTCCTCCGTAATGGTATCCATGGCCGCACT
>JALVDN010000168.1 GCA_027008965.1 Flavobacteriales bacterium
GTCCGGCCCATTGCTCGGGTGTAAAAGCCGTGCGCCGCCAGTAATCCATCCGGCTTTTGTCCTGGTAGGAAAACGGAACCCGGAAAGGTTCATAGGGGCTACTTTCGGCTTCGGGAATGTGGGTTTGGAACTTGATAGCATCCACACCGGTGGACGCCAATGCATCGATAAAAGCATGAGCCATTCCCAAACTTCCGTCGTGTGTTAGTCCTATTTCGGCGATGATGAGCATTTTATACTAAAAAATTTTTTTTATCTTTAAAGTAATTCTTTTAAGCATCCATTCAAATATAAACAAAAAATACTCCAATCTTTGATAATAAATCATTGAAGGGATTTTATGTAGTCTCCCTTGAAAATGTTCGTAATAAATAAAATTTCTTATTTGTTTAGGAAAGTTCTTTTCAAGAATATGAAGTTCTTTACTCATTAAATGAATTGCCTTATTGTATCCATCACGCATTTTCTTATCTTTTTTGTAATAGTAAGAAGTATTAGAATTTTCATGTTTTCTATTGAAATATAGAGGATTGGAAAATGTTAATCCTACAATGTTTATGTTATTTAGAAAAACACGAAAATAGTATTCCCTTTCTTCTGCATAACTCAGATGTTCATTAAAATATTTTCCTTTAAGTGTCGGGGCACTCCAAATTACAGTGCAGGATGCCATTGGCAATTTTCCGGTAAAAATATCATAATAAAGATGTTGTTTTGAATTATCTAAAAAATAATAATCTGTTGTATCACGAAATGGTATTTTCTCTTTAATTAAATCCAAAACTTTTTCTTTATCTTGCTCAAAAAAGGGGTATTTCATATAGTGGAAGAAATGGATATTATATTTTTTAAAAAAATACATCCCGATCTCCAATAATTGCGGGTGAACTATGTCATCATCGTCCACAAAAACTATATAATCTCCCGTTGCTAAATCCAGACCTACATTACGACTTGCAGGTAAACCTTTGGGTTTAGATTCGGGTTTAAAAAAATATATAAACCTATTATCTTTTTCAATGTATTCGTTTACAATTTCAGCCGTATTATCCGTGGAACGATCATCAATGATAATACATTCCCAGTTTTGATATGTTTGAGCTAAAATACTATCTAGGGCCTCTTTAATGTAGTGCGCTCTATTATAAGTGGCTAATATGATAGAAACCTTGGGATGAGTCATATGATATTTTTTAGAAGCAACTTTAATGATAAAATAATATCTCTTTTATTCCTTATTTGAAGGAATATTCCTGGTTTGTAAAGTAATGCATACAAAAAAGTATTAATACTTTGTTGCTCCTTATTTTTTAGCCAATTTATTTTAACCAAATCCCTTATTTTTTTTAAGGTACAACATGAAATTCCATTTAATGTAACGTGCTTTAAATCATTCCAAATAATATGTTCATTACGCACATAATTTTTAATATCTATTGGATGAGACAAATGAATATCACTTAGGAAATTTATTGTGTTATCATTCAGATTCAATTGAATGCCAAGTTTTTTATACATATTATTTACTTGCCTAATAAAAAAATCCCGCTTTTTGGTATTTACACTTGTAGAAATACTTCCTTCGTGTCTTCGATAAATATAAAGGTCTTTTTTTAAATGATGAAATTTAAAGTTTAATGCGGCACGCAGCCAAAAATCATAATCCTCAACAGAGAATAATTCTTCATCATATCCTCTCAATTGTTCAAATACTTCTTTGTGGTATAAAAATGAAGCTCCGATTGTATTGCCAAATAATAGATTTTCTATGGGGCCTGAAATTTTTTTTCTTGTTGTATTATCAAAACCCAAAATGGTGAAATCCGAAAAAACAATATCTGCACCTGATTTTAAGATGGCGTTATAAAGTTCTATCAAATATTTTTTCCTGACTATATTATCATCCGAAGTCCAAGTTAGCCATTTCCCGCGCGCTGCCTTATGGCCTATATTTAAACTAGCCGGTAATTTTTTGTTTACTTCATTTGTTATTATTCGAATTCTATTATCTTTTTGAGCGTACTCATTAATAATTTTTTCCGTATTGTCCGTTGAAGCATCATTTACAATAATCAGTTCAAAATCTTTAAAAACCTGATTTAAAATGCTTTCAATGGCTTCATTAATAAAAGGTTCACCATTGTATACGGGTAGGATTATTGAAATAATTGGAGAGTTTGACGGGGAATTAAACATTATAGCAAGAATTTTTTAGTAACAAATATCCATGTTTAACTCCTCTCGGCACAGCACCTGTTTTGAAAAAGTCTGTTTCAGTAACATGAACCTTTATTTCCGAATCAATAAAATCAAATGTGCCACCAAATAATTCTGCTCCCCAGAGCGATAAAGTATAATCCATTGATCTTAGGTTAAAATTATCAATTTCATATCTGATTATTGTATTTGCGTTTTTAAATAGCTTTAACTCTTTCTTGTTAAATTGGTTACTAACATTTGAAACAGGAATCCCCGATGCATCAGCAATATCAATCGAAACAAAAACCGACCTATCTATGTTCAAATAATTTTCAATTTCAATATCAATAAAAAGCTTGGCGCCTGAAAGAATTTTTCCGGGATACAACTTTCCTTCCCATTCACTTGTAAAGGAGATACTTTTAAACCTGGCGGTTCCATCGCCTTTTCTGTTTTTTATAGATAGTAAATCGGTATAATCTGTCGTAACAGAATGTGATAAATAATAATCAATACCTTTAATGACATCGCCTTCATAGGTTTTTTGTCCGTCTTCCAAAACAATCAAACGGGAACACAAATTCTGTATCGCCGCCATATCATGACTTACAAACAAAACGGTCCGTCCGTCGGCACCGGATATATCCTGCATTTTCCCGATGGCTTTTTTTTGGAATTCGGCATCGCCTACGGCCAAAACTTCATCCACCACCAAAATGTCCGGTTCCAAATGTGCCGCCACGGCAAAGGCCAAACGTACTTTCATTCCGGAGGAATAGCGTTTAACAGGTGTGTCCACATAGCGTTCCACGCCGGCAAAGGCCACAATTTCGTCAAACTTCCGGGCTATTTCACGTTTGGTCATACCCAAAATAGCTCCGTTCAAATAGATGTTT
>JALVDN010000169.1 GCA_027008965.1 Flavobacteriales bacterium
AAAATATTACGTTCCGTTCATCAACAGCATGAAGATAACAAACGTATATCCAAACAACCGGAGAAACAATTTGGAGTTCCCGATAGCTTAAAACTAAAGCTCATAGAACAATATTTTCCACAATACGAACAACTATACTATCCGTCATTGCATATGCAAAAAATATATCTTGACAAATACAGAAGATATAAAACAAAAGTGAAATGATTTTAGAAATAAACATATCTAATCACTTGAAAATCAACAATATAAATCATGATTTGATCGTTTCATGGCTTGATAAATGTGCTACGCTTCATAATAAAAAGATTAGCGTTTTAGAGATTCATATACTTACGGATGAAGAACTTTTAGATATAAATAAACAAATTTTCAATCGGGATTATTTAACAGATGTAATCTCTATAGCTTATCCCGGACCCAATGATATTTCAGGAAGTATATTCATTTCCTATGAAACAGTAAAAGAAAATGCTGAAAAATATTCGGTTTCTGCTGAAGAAGAATTAAACAGAGTAATCATACATGGTTTACTTCATATTTTAGGTTTTGAAGACTCTACTACCGAAGAAAAGGAAAATATGCGTAATTGGGAAGATAAATGTTTGAAATTATTAGTGTAATTTTGCATACCTATTTTAACAAATGTTCCACGTGAAACATGAAAAGATATAAACATCCCGAAAAATTTGATGTCATTGTTGTCGGTGCCGGTCATGCCGGTTCCGAGGCGGCGGCCGCATCCGCCAATTTAGGCATGAAGACCTTACTTATCACCATGGATTTGACCAAAATAGCACAAATGAGTTGTAATCCTGCCATGGGAGGAATTGCCAAAGGTCAAATCGTTCGTGAAATTGATGCTTTGGGTGGTTATTCAGGTATTGTTTCCGATTTATCCGCCGTACAATTCAGGATGTTAAACAGAAGTAAAGGTCCGGCCATGTGGAGTCCGAGAACCCAAAACGACAGACTGTTATTTACCAAATATTGGAGAGAACAATTGGAGAAAATCCCTAATTTACATCTTATGGCCGATATGGTTGTTCAAATAACAACCCAAGGAGAACATGTGACGGGCGTGATAACCAAATTAGGTCTTGTAATATCAGCAAAAGCCGTGATACTAACGGCGGGTACTTTCATGAATGGTAAAATCTTTATTGGTCAAACACAAGTCACCGGTGGTCGAATAGGAGAGCCCGCCTCCTTCGGATTAACTGAGAATTTGGTTGATTTGGGATTTCAAGCCGGAAGAATGAAAACCGGAACACCACCGCGTATTGATATGCGATCGGTTGATTTTACTAAAATGGAAGAACAAAAAGGCGATGAAAATCCCGAAAAATTTTCTTTTTTACCCATCACCAAACCTCTAGAAAAACAATTGTCTTGCTGGATTACCTATACGAACCCGCGCGTTCATGATACGCTTCGTATAGGCTTTAAAGAATCTCCTTTGTTTCAAGGAGAAATAGAAGGAACAGGACCGCGTTATTGCCCATCCATTGAAGATAAAATAGTAAGGTTCTCATCAAGAGATAGACATCAATTGTTCCTTGAACCGGAGGGATGGAATACTTACGAAATGTATGTAAACGGCTTTTCCACTTCACTTCCTATAGATGTGCAATATGAATCCATGCGAAGAATACCGGGATTAGAGAACGTAAAAATCATGCGCTACGGATACGCTATTGAATATGATTATTTTCCACCCACACAACTCAAACACACACTGGAGACAAAACGAATAAAAAACTTGTATTTCGCAGGTCAAATCAATGGAACAACCGGTTATGAAGAAGCCGCCGCTCAAGGTATTATGGCTGGTATTAACGCGGCATTACGTATTAAAGAACAAGAACCATTCATATTATCTAGAGATCAAGCATACATCGGGGTTTTAATTGATGATTTGGTTACCAAAGGAACCGATGAACCCTACAGAATGTTTACCTCACGCGCGGAATATCGTACGCTTCTACGCCAAGACAATGCCGATTTAAGGCTTACACCTTTATCACATAAAATCGGCTTGGCATCCGAAGAAAGAATGCGATTGGTGGAGCAAAAAGAAAAACAATTCAAACGTTTTATAGCATTCATCAATAAAGAAAATATTTCACCAGAATCAATAAACCCTCTTTTGGAGAGTAAAAAAACACCGCCTGTTAAGCAAACATTTAAATTATCCAAAATTTTGTCTCGTCCACAATTAACAGCCGATGATTATCTGAAAATTCATAAAATCAAGAAATTTACCGAAGAGAACAATATACTTCCAGAAGTGTTGAGACAGGTGGAAATACACATGAAATATGCCAAGTATTTTGAAAAAGAGAAAATGCTTGCCGATAAAATGAAGCAATTGGAAGAGCTCAAAATTCCCGATAATTTTGATTATGATAAAATCCCTTCCTTATCTAATGAGGCCCGTGAAAAACTAAAAACCATACAACCTCGTACATTAGCCCAAGCATCGCGCATTAGTGGTGTAAGCCCCAGTGATATTCAAGTCTTGTTGGTTTATATGGGACGTTGATGTTTCACGTGGAACATCTTAATTAGCACGGGCAAATTTTTTCAAATCTATAGTATAAGTACCGTTTAAATTTTTATCAACTTCATCCGATTGAAAATCTATTTGTAGTGTTTTATATTTAGAATGAACCTCAACTTTCAAATAACCTTGTTTGAGTTTTTTTACACCGCTTTGCGGGTGAAAAGCATAAAAGGCACTTACGGCTTGTAAATCTTCCAATTCGGAATCCTTCCATGTTCGCGAAGGAATAGGGGAAGGCAAATTGAAATATACCGAATATTCCATGTTTCCATCTGCTATATTTTTTCTTGCCTTTCTTATAAATGAAATAACAAGGACAACATGGTCTTTATTATTTGCCAGTTCCGTATACATTTTGTTTGTTCTGTCTGCTTTGATAATCAATTTCTTCCCGGGAAGTAAACGGACTTGTTTTTTAAAAACAAAGTGCTCCGTTGAATCTAATGGCCTACTAAGAATAATGTCTTTATATTGATCCGTGGTTACAAGTATTTTTTTACTTGACTCGCATCTATTGAACGATAGAAAACCAAAAGGAATAATCAAAAACAACAGACTGTGAAATTTCATCGGCTTAATTTTTATTTAAATTTAAAAATTTTTTTTATCTTTAATATGTAAAATAAAATGACTATGAAACGACTACTTGTTCCCGTTGATTTTTCTCCACGTGCCGAAGAAGCCCTCAAAGTGGCGGCTCAAATAGCTCGTAAAACAGGTGCAACCATCTATTTACTCCACCTCATTGATTTACCCTCCGATGAAGTCGGAATGTTTCATGACGGTGTACCCACAGGCCCTGCCGCACTTATTCTCATGCAAAATGCACGTGAAAAATTCAAAGAATTATTAGATAAAGATTACCTGCGTGATATTCAAGTAGAAGATTATGTGGATTTCAATAAACCCTTTGAAGGTATATCGGATTATGCCAAAGAAAAAAACGTAGATTTAATCGTCATGGGTTCGCACGGACTATCCGATATACAAAGTTTTTTCGTGGGCTCCAATACCGAAAAAGTTGTTCGTACTTCCGAAATCCCTGTTTTGGTTATTAAAAAACCTGTAGAAAATTTTGATTTGAAAAATGTTGTTTTTGCATCCAATTTCCAAGAAGACATATGCCCGCTTTGTTTTCAAAAAATGACTTCATTTTTGAAATTATATGAACCTACGGTTCATCTGCTACGTGTCAATACACAAACCGGTTTTATGGCAACATACGAAAGTGAAGAACTCATAAATAATTTCATAAAGAAAATCAATGAAGCTTATCCACCGGAAAAAATCACCAAAAATATATACGATGATTATTCCGTTCAAGAGGGTATTTTCCATTTTGCCGACAAGGTAGGCGCCGACCTAATAGCCTTGAGCACACACGGACGTCAAGGAATACTTCATTTCTTGCAAAACAGCATCGCAGAAGACGTGGTAAACAAAGCCGAAAAGAATATTCTTACCGTAAAAATGCCTAACAAATGACATAAAAAATTGAAAATTAAATAGTTATACATATTTTCCCGGGTGTTTTTATTATTTTGAAATTTTTTGTAATATTGCTGATGTAAGAAAAGAAAATGAAATTATACATAAATAATACATTGCAAAATAACGCTTGGTGGTGGCAAATGAATACGTTCATTTGTCCGTAGCGTTATTGGCCATGTAAAATTTACAGGCGGTCCGTTGCGGACCGCCTTTTTTATTTCTGAACAAACCCTAAAAATCAAATCATATGAAAAACAAAAAACATCCCAAAAAAATCTACCTCAATGAAAATGAAATGCCACGTGCTTGGTACAACATCATGGCGGATATGAAAAACAAGCCGTTACCTCCGCTTCACCCGGCCACCAAGAAACCGGTTGGACCCGAAGATTTGGCGCCGTTGTTTCCCATGGAACTGATCAAACAAGAAGTCAGCACCGAGAAATTCATTGAAATCCCAGAAGAAGTGCTGGAAATCTACAAAATTTGGAGACCTTCACCGCTTATTCGTGCATACGGACTGGAAAAAGCATTGGATACACCCGCCAAAATATATTACAAATACGAAGGTGTTAGTCCGGCCGGTTCACATAAACCCAATACGGCCGTTCCGCAAGCATATTACAATTATAAGGAAGGCGTTAAAAAAATTACAACCGAAACAGGCGCGGGGCAATGGGGGAGTGCCTTGAGCTATGCCACCCAATTATTCGGCATTGAACTGCAAGTTTTTATGGTGAAAGTGAGTTATCATCAAAAACCCTATCGCAAAACCATGATGCGATTATGGAATGCCGATGTAGTGCCTTCACCCAGCCCGTTAACCGAAGTAGGCCGTAAAATCCTTGAAGAAGACCCTGAAAATCCCGGCAGTTTGGGCATTGCCATCTCCGAAGCCGTGGAAATGGCAGTCAAAGATCCGCATACCAAATATGCGCTTGGTTCGGTATTGAACCATGTGCTTTTGCACCAAACCGTGATTGGGTTGGAAGCCAAAAAACAAATGGAAAAAGTGGATGCTTATCCCGATGTGATCATCGGATGTTTCGGAGGCGGAAGCAATTTTGCCGGCATATCTTTCCCTTTCCTGGAAGATAAATTACTAAAAGACCAAAAAATGCGTGTTATTGCCGTAGAACCCGAATCTTGCCCCAAACTCACCAGAGGACAATTTCGCTATGATTTCGGCGATTCGGTGGGTATGACCCCGCTCATTCCCATGTTCACGCTAGGACACACGTTTATGCCGCCTTCCATACATGCCGGAGGATTGCGCTATCACGGAGCCGGAGCCATTGTAAGCCAACTACTCAAAGATGATATCATCGAAGCAAGTGCCGTGCATCAAAACGAGAGTTTCCAAGCCGGACGACTATTCGCTCAAGCCGAAGGAATTATTCCCGCACCCGAGTCCACCCATGCCATAGCACAAACCATTCGCGAAGCTTTGCAGGCCAAAGAAGAGGGACTGGAAAAAACCATACTTTTCAACCTTTCGGGTCACGGCCATTTGGATTTGGGCGCTTATGAACAATTTCTGGAAGGAAAAACGCAAGACTATTCCGTCACCGATGAACAAATCAGTAAAAACCTCAAAGTGTTGGACCACATGCAAATTCCCAAAATATAATCAAACGTCCCGGGTTGAAGCCCGGGATTTTTTTAATCAGTTAAATATCTTTAAAATACTAATGCATTTTCAAAGTATAATCCACACCCATATCATCCAGTTTTTTGAGAAGTTCTTCCGTTACCTGAACTTTGACGGCTTTGCTTTGATAATCTATATGAATTTTATCGGCAGGCGAGGTTATTTTGACTTGGATAGGTATTTTTCCTTTGTGTGTGGCTAATAAATCAAATAATTTATCAACAAAATCTTTGGTTATCATATGTTCGGGTATGGTCAATTTCAGTTCTTTACTTTGTTTTTCCAACAAATTATAAAGGGGAAACAAACGTTTGGCAGTAATTCTATATTCACCTGGTTTCCGCCAATTTTCGTTGATGACGGCTTCCACCCCGACCATTTTTTGGCTATCTATTAAATGTTTTGACTTATCGTATTCTTCGCCGAATATACCCAAATCAAGATTGGCTTTGTAATCTTCCAGTTGAAAAAACGCATAACCTTCGCCTTTTTGGGTGGTTTTGTGGCGAGCATCGGTGATGATACCTCCCAGTCTGATACGTTTTCCTATTAATGTTTTGGCTTTTTGTAATGTTATTTTGATTTGTTCATCGATCTTTTCCATCACTTCAACATTCCCTTCATCATCTACAGTTATTTCTTCATCTTGTCCGTTGTTTTGTTCGTCAATGAGGATATCCCTGTTTTCATTCAAAGCAGTAAGTGCCGATTGAATATAATCCAAATCATATTGAGCAAAGGTTTCAAGAGTTTTTTTATATTGATCAAGTGGATGTCCCGACACGTAATATCCCAGTAGTTCCTTTTCTTTTTCAAGCATTTCCAGATGTGAAAAACTTTCGCATTTCGGGATGACAGGTTTAGGCAATTCCACACCGGAATCTCCACCGAATAAGCTCAAGAGATTGGAGTTTTTTTCTTCCTGCCGGCGTTGACCGTAGCGCTGGAGTTTTTTGAGCCAAATTTCGCCGTTTCCTTCCGAGCAAAAATACGTTCCGCGGTCTATTCCGAAAGTATCAAAAGCACCGGATAATGCCAATTTTTCTAATGCGGCTATACTCACTTTGCTGACATTGATGCGTTCTATAAAGTCAAATATATCTTTAAAAGGTCCATGTTTTTCTCTTTCTTTGATGATTTCTTCGGCGGCAGAGCTTCCCACACCTTTAATGCCGGCCAAACCGAACCGGATATTACCTTCTTTGTTTACCATGAAATCCATGCCCGATTCATTCACATCGGGAGAGAGAATTTTGATGCCGAAATGATGCGTGTCCTCCAAAAAGGTTGTTACTTTATCACGATTTGTGAAATGTGCTGTTAGGGATGCAGCAAAAAATTCCGGAGGGAAATTGGCTTTTAAATAGGCCGTATAGTAAGCCACCAAAGCATAACTAACGGCATGTGATCTGTTGAATGCATATTGCGCAAAGGCTTCCCAGTCTTTCCAAATTTTTTCCAGTTTTTCTTGGGGATGTCCGTTTTTCAAACCGCCTTGAATGAATTTGTCTTTGTAGGCATCCAAAAGGTCTTTTTTCTTTTTCCCCATGGCTTTACGGAGGTCATCCGCTTCGGAAGGAGTAAACCCGGCTAATTTGCGGGCCAAAATCATCACTTGCTCCTGATACACGGTGATGCCATAGGTGGATTTAAGAACCTCTTCCATTTCGGGTAAATCGTATTCCACCGGTTCTTTTCCTTCCTTACGTCTGATAAACTTGGGAATATACTCCATGGGACCGGGCCGGTAAAGTGCAACCATGGCCACCAAATCTTCAAACGTGTTGGGTTTAAGTTGCTTCAAATATTTTCGCATTCCGGGCGATTCAAATTGAAAAACTCCTATTGTTAAACCTTTTTGAAGCAATTCATAGGTTTTTTTATCATCCAAAGAAAGATTATCCAAGTCAATTTCAACGCCATGGCGCATTTTCACCATCCGGATGGCATCTTTGATAATGGTGAGGGTTTTAATACCCAGAAAATCCATTTTGAGTAATCCGGCTGGTTCCACCATATCATTATCAAACTGCGTGACGAGATATTCCGAATTATTCGGTCTGATCACCGGCATGATTTCATTGATTTTGACCGGAGAAATAATGTGTCCGCAAGCGTGTATTCCTGTATTTCTCAACGAGCCCTCCACTTTGGCCGCTTTTTCAAGGGCCGGAATAACTTCCGGATTGGCCTTTATGATTTGTTGAAATTTGAGCGCGTTGTCAATATGTTCCTTTTTGTAATCGAGTTGTTTGATTTCTTCGGGAGGAAGGTGAAGAATATAATCCAACGGGATATCGGCCAATTTAGATAGCGTATCGGCAAGGTCCAAGGGCAAATCAAAAACACGGAAAGCATCCCGGATAGCCGATTTGGCTTTCATGGTGCCATAGGTGATAATCTGCGCCACATTATCATAACCGTATTTATCCACTACATATTTCACCACATCCGCCCTGCCTTTATCATCAAAATCCATATCAATATCGGGCATGGATTTACGCCCCGGATTTAAGAACCGTTCAAACAATAAATTGTATTTGATAGGATCCACATTGGTTATTCCAATGGCATAGGAAACCGCCGAACCTGCCGCCGAACCACGTCCCGGTCCCACCAAAACACCCATTTTTTTGGCCTGATGAATCACATCCCAAACAATCAAAAAATAGCCCGGAAATCCTTTTTCTTCTATGACCTTTAATTCAAATTCCAGACGTTCCTTCACATGATCAGGCAATGGTTCTCCCCAGCGTTTTTTAGCGCCCTCAAAAACCAAATGACGCAAATAGGCCGCTTGTGATTTGGTTCCATCCGGATCATCTTCCACCTTAAATTCATCCGGAATATTGAAAAGTGGCATAATGATATCCCGGCTCAGTGTATAGGTTTCAATTTTATCCAATATTTCTTTAATGTTGGCAAGCGCTTCGGGATAATCATTTTCAAACAAGCCTCTCATTTCGGCTTGTGATTTGAAATAATAACTGTCATTTATTTCTTCATGACGTCCGAAACCTCTTCTGCTACCACCGTCGCGCACGGCGACCAACAATTTATAGGAGTCAAAATCATCTTGATTAAGAAAATGAACTTGATTGGTGGCCACGGTTTTGATTTGATATTTTTCACTCCATTTTTTGAGTGTTGCATTCACCACCTCTTCTTCTTCTTTGCCGTGGCGCATCATTTCCAAATACAAATCCTCGCCAAATATATCCATGTATTCCTTTAGAATTTCTTCGGCCTGATTTTCTCCGATGTTCAAAATGTGATAAGGAATTTCGGATTCCATTCCGCCCGTCAAACAAATCAAACCTTCTTTATATTGTCGCAATAATTTTTTGTCTATTCTGGGTTGATAATAATATCCTTCCGTATTGGCAATGGAGCTTAATTTCACCAGGTTTTTATATCCCGTGTAGTTTTTGGCAAGCAACACAATGGAGCGTCCTTTGTCGCTCATTTCTTTTTTGGAAATATCTCTAGCCACATTGATTTCCATCCCGATAACGGATTTTATTTCGGGTAAGAAATCGCTTTCATCGGCATTTCCCTCTTTTATTTCCTTTTGAATTTGCTTGTTTTTTTCGCGGATGATTTGGTTTTGTTTCTCCACTTCCAGCCAAAATTTGAAGGCGCCCATTAGACTGTTTTTATCCGTCAGGGCCACAGCGGGCATTTTTTCTTCCGCCGCTTTTTTGACCAATTCGGGTATTTTTACCGTGGAACTTAAAACCGTAAATTGTGAATACACATGCAGATGAACAAAGTCAGTATGAACTACAGTTTGCGCAGATGTTGTTTCTTCCGCTTCCGGCCCTCCAGTTTCCAAAGCCCTGCTTAGCTCAAATAAATCCTCGTGCTTCAATCCGAAAGAAGGAAAAACATCCGGATATTTTTCTTGGAAGGCACGCACATAGCCTGCCTCACGTCCCAACTCTTCATCTGTGAATTCACCGCGTCGTATCAATTCAAAAAACGCCCGGGCATTGGCTTCCACATCAGCGGAAGCGTTGTGTGCATGATCAAATTTCTCACCAAATAGAAACTCATACAACTCACCCAGTTTGGGATATTTATACTTTCCGCCTCTTCCGCCTTCCAGCTTACATAATTCAGCGGTTTTTTCCGTCATTGTGTCCGCCACAAGCTTGCTTTCCAACAATGTAGTGTCCTTGCCCAACCTGACCAATTCCGCACCCACCACTTTGATATCAAACTCCAAATTGTGTCCGGCTATCACATCGGCCTTTTCCAAGGCTTTTTGAAAAGTTTCCAGTACGGTTTCCAGTTTTTCGCCTTTTTCCAAAGCCAACTCCGTGCTGATTCCGTGTATTTTCTGCGCACCGTGCGGTATATTAAAACCTTCGGGTTTGATCAAAAAATTTCCGTTTTCCACCAAGTTTCCCCATTCATCATGCAATTGCCAAGCCAGTTGAACTATCCGCGGCCAATTCTCCGTTTCATAAAACGATGATTTGAAATCCAATGAACGTCCCGTGGTTTCCGTATCAAAAATTAAATACATAAGAAGTTGATTTAAAACAAGTTAAGATTAAATAGGTGTTTGCTTTTTAACTTTTACAAGATACGAAAAACTCAGGATTAACCTTTCCGGTATGGTGAAATTTTGATTTTTTTTTCAGTTTCTTTTTTAAGGCTCCGGGAGCCTACGCCCTTCGCTTTCGCTCGGGCGGTGTCTCCCTTCGCCACTCCGCAAGCCGGCCCGCTTTCGCTATCGCTCCTGCGTGCGTCTTGCTTCGTGCGCCTCCAAGCCCTACGGTCTTGTCGGCGGCTCGGGAAACCTCCGCTTCCCTGAAGCCCAAACGCAAATGCCACGCTTGTTTTCCCTCGCATGCAAGCAAGATTTTAGCGTAGAACGCCAAATGGCGTTTAAAAAAAATTTATAATATCTTATTGGTGAGCACATTACTCCGCTTGCGGAACTATTTACCGGGTTGCTGATTTTCCGGAGCTTTATTGTAAGAAAGTATAATAAGATTTCGCTTATTATAATTTTCGGACGAAAAATATAATAACGGATTTTTTATTGTATGGAAGATGAATATTACGAACCTCACTCAAACTCCGAAATTTCCATGAGCTTGACCGACGGGAAGTCGTTTTTGACCATTTCCACTGCGAAGGGCGAGTCGGCGAGGAAGACGGGCATTTAATCCGACTATATTTATTAAATTTAGCAACAAAAAATTTTTTATGAAAAATTTTACCGACCTCACTTTTTTTACGAACGAAGAAGGTAAAACTTTATTAGATACGTTTAAAGCCATATTGAAACATGTAAGATTTTTTGATGTCTTGGTGGGATATTTTAGAATAGGTACAAGCTTAGGCAAGTGAAAACTATTGAGACAGGTACAACTAGGTAAATTAAAAAAGAGAA
>JALVDN010000170.1 GCA_027008965.1 Flavobacteriales bacterium
TTTAATAGAAATGACTGGCACTCTGCAAAAATATCACTATCAATTTCTGGTAATGATTTATGTTCAATCATGTTTCTTAATGGAATAAAAAACTCAATATTCTTTCTAATTGGGTTATTAGTATCATTACCAAAATATTCTTTTACACATTTTTTTAATTCCCAATAAACATAATCGCCATCCCTTTTTTCATATCGATTCTTACGTTTTTTGTCTTTATAAAATGGCTTAATACCACGTTTAAAAAAAATTGCATGAAATAATGAAGTCCACGCAATAGTCATTAGAACAATAAAACCTCCTGACTTAAATTTGACAGCTGGCTTATTATAAGTTTCTACCGCTAATAAAGCAGAATCGATGGCTTTATAAAGACTAATTTTAACTTTTTTTGGTAAACCACGTGGCATAAATTTAAAATTTTATGTGTGCTAACGGTTGTATATAGTTACAAAGTTACTTATATTTTTCATTTATGCAACCTATTTGTTGTTATATTTAAATTATTTTGTTGTGTATAGTTAATTTTTATATATGTAATCCAAAGAATTGGTTAATTTTGAAAAGTCTGTTTTGGCCACGCGGGTAGATATTTTTGTTGTGTGGGAATTATAGTGTTCAAAAAATGTTTGGATATAGTGTAAGTCGGTTTTGTTTTCCAAGTGGAGGCAAAGGAGTGTTTCAATATATGTGGTGTCACGTTACGTTTTATTCTTGCTTTTACATAATAAGTAGCATATATTTAGTTCAGGTTTGAATTCGAAAGCATAATAAATCGTTAACCTTTATGTTCTTTCCTTCCGGTAAAGTGATATCAAGTGATTCCGTTATGAAATTTATTTGAGTGAAGTTTTAACTTTTTCCAATGCCAGCAATTTGGCTAATAACTTCTCTGATTTATAAACCTTATATTTGTAATAACCAAGAAATAATAATATCGTCAGGATAATATAAATCCCGTATAGCCACCATTTTCCAAAAAAAGGGAAATCCGTTAAAATAGGGAAATAAATCATTAAAATGATGAGCACTACATTGGGAATCAATGCAAAAATAAGTAGTGTTTGAAGTTCTGCCGGTAATGAAATGCTCATAAATATTTCGGTATGATTGTCTTTGGGATAAAACTTTCCGGTTATTTCAGGATTTAAAAATATTTCCCTACATGATCCCCAAAAGAAGGTAGGGTATATTTTAAATCCATCCGGGGTAATTTTTCCTTCAAATTTGTATTTGGAAGGTTTATGATATATTAAAAAACCATCACAAGAAAAATACTTTTCCGTTACGGCTGACAATCTGGTAAAAATTTCATCTGCGGTTAGCGTTGAATGATATTTTGTTTCACGTTGAAAAATCACTTTTCACATTCTTTAATAGCCTTGTCAATCACATTGAATACAGGATGTTCTTTGGGAAATACATTTTCAAAGATTTGACGGGCTTTGGAGAAGTATATTTTGGCTTTTTTCTTGTCTTTGTTCAAAAAAATGCGTCCTAAATAAAAATTCAAATTACCTTGTACTTTAATATTATTATGATAGGCTTGAAATTGTGATTTGTAGAAGTCAATAAGTGTGTCAAGTTTATTAGTATTCATAAAAAGTTCTTCAAGGTCATTATATATGGTTGGATTTTCGGGGTCCAAATCAAAAAACCGTTTGGTTGTTTCCATGGTCTTTGGATTTTCTGTTTCCAAATATAGAGCAAGCAATGGACGGAGGTTGTAATAATTTCCGGGATCAATTTGATTGGCCGTTTCAAAATATTTTATAGCATTCGCATTGTCATTTATTTCCCAATAAATTTGTCCGGTCATACGCGCCGCATCACTTTTATATTCGGGAGCATCATAAAGTTCCAAGGATTTTTTGGCGTGTTTCAATGCGTTTTTCAAATCCCCTGAAAACATATAGGCGTAAGCCAAATTATAATGGGCGCTCGGATATTGGTCATTCACTTTTATTGATTGGCGGAAATAGGGGATACTTTCCTTCAATTTTTGCTGGATAAGCCGGATATAGCCCAAGGCATAATATGCAAAATAATCGGCACATTTTCCTTCAACGGCTTTTTGGAAATAAGTTTGGGTGAGTTGCATCAGGGTTTCCTCATCTTTTAACCAATTCCCACCATATCTCAAAAGTACTTCAAAGTAATAATCGCCCAGGCCTTTGTTTAGTTTACAATTGTCCGGATATTTTTTAAGCAAGTTTAATAGAATGCTATCGGCAGGAAATATGTGCATATTATAGGCACCGTTCGTGCCGCGGTAATCACTAATATTTTCGTTTTTATTGAGGTCTTTCAGGGCAAACATTTGGTGCATAATGCTGGTTACATAGTATTTGAGCAAGATATCTTCTTTCAGTAATACTACATCGGGTTTTTCATTGGAGGGATCGGCTTTTTCCAGTAAATTATAGGCGGATTCATATTTCTTTTGTGCAATCAGTTTTTTGGCCTTTCTGATGATAGAATCATTCGTTTGGGCGAAAGTTGTCAATGAAAATAGAACTAATAACAATAAGGAAATTTTTTTCATCATTTATATTTATTTGATAATCAAAGATAAGCAAATTTTATTCGGGAAGATTACAGTTTTTATGAAGAATAAGATGCCGGAAGCATGAAAGAATAGATGAATGAAAGGTTATTACCCGTATAAAAAACATAGATGTAAAAATTTCAACTTCGCCCCGGTTTTGCTTCCATCCCTGGCGCTTATTCTCGCACAACAAGTTGTGCTTGAATCATGAACATCGAACAATAGAATATCTATTGGTGTTTTGTATTCTCCTACTGCAAACATTGAAGTAGCGTGTCATTCCGACGGAGTTTCGGCGCAAGCCGGAACGACGAGGAATCTCATTTTCATTCACTAGAGTTTATTGAGATTTCTCAGTCGTTGCTTCGCAACTCCTTCGAAATGACAACGCTCTCTTTCAATAAAATCAGTAGCACTCTGTCATTCCGACGGAGCGAAGCGACGAGGAATCTCCTCGCGCCGGCGGGCGAAGTGGTATCCTTGCGAAGGCGAAAAGCTCATTTTTGTTTGACGGAGGAGGCTCCGAGCTTGGACGAGGAGACCCCGCACGGCAACTTACAAAAATGCTTTGAGCCGAGCAAGATTTAAACGGAGCACGCCAATAGGCGCCCAAGAAACTATTATGCGTAATTTTTATTTTGAAATAAAACGAAATACGGGAGGTTGGTTGATGGAATAGGCGAAAAAGGATTGGTTGAGATTGTTTATCTTTGCATGCAAATCCATTAAAAAATTCCGATGAAAAAATTTCGATGGCTTGGTTTTTTGTTTCTTTTTTTGATAACCGCCATTGCTACGGCACAAATTATCAAACCCTATCAACTGGGCACCCAAGTGGAAAAGTTGGATGAGGATACTTATCATTTAATCATTACGGGAACGCTTGAGCCGGAATGGCATTTGTATACGCCCACAAGTGATCCGGGCGGTTCTAATCCGTTACGTATAGATTGGCATGGAGCGGGGGAGGATTTTGAATTGATTGGTAAGCCGGTTGAAGTGGATACGCACAGTGCGTTTAATGATATTTTCGGGGTGACCGAAACCTTTTGGTCCAACCGGGTGAAGCTTGTGCAGAAAATCAAACTGAAGAACAAAAATTTGTCCGTTATCACGGCTCAACTTGACGGGCAAGTTTGTAAGGAATCTTGTTTGTTGGTGAAAGACGAACTTTTGTTTGACTTGACCAAGGCGATTGATAAATCTAAAACAAAATCCGGTGGTGAAAACGTAAAGAAAAATACTGACACCAAAACATCCGCTCCCGTAAAATCCAAAAAAGAAGAACAACCGGGGTCGGAAAAAACACAAGGAAAAAAAGACGAAGAATCAGCCGGCGCACCGGAAGATGAAACTGCAAAAAAAGATGATGATCAACAACTTGAAGAGACCGATACACTTGCTGAGAAAACTCAAAATCCGCTTGTCATAAAAGATGATTCGGACAAAACTCCGGATGAAGAAGAAATTCAAGTGGAAGAAACCCACAAAAAGGGTTTGTGGTGGATTTTTTTGATGAGTTTGTTGGGTGGATTGATAGCCCTCCTGACGCCTTGCATTTATCCCATGATCCCCTTGACCATCAGTTTTTTCACCAAACAACAAGATCAGATTTTTTCTGCCGGCGAAAATAAGCAGGATAGTGGCCGGGGAAAAGCTTTTTTATACGGGCTGTTTATTGTTTTGATATATGTTTCGTTGAGTATTCCGTTTTATTTGGTGGAGGGAATTTCGCCTAATATTTTCAATAAAATTGCCACGGACCCTTGGTTGAATTTTTTCTTTTTCATTGTGTTTTTATTATTTGCGCTTTCATTTTTGGGTGTTTCGGCATTGGATCCACAGCGGTTGATTCCTTCCAAATGGGTGAGTAAATCGGATGAATATTCCAACAAAACATCCGGTGTGTTGGCTATTTTCTTTATGGCGGTTACCTTGGTTTTGGTTTCGTTTTCATGTACGGGACCTATTTTGGGTGCATTGTTGGGAACCGTGATGACTTCAGCGGGAAGTGCGTTAGCTTTAACGGTGGGTTTATTGGGTTTCGGAATAGGTTTGGCTTTACCTTTTACGCTTTTTGCCTTGTTTCCTTCCATGTTGAAATCGCTTCCTACTTCGGGCGGATGGTTGAATACGGTGAAAGTCACCTTGGGTTTTATTGAATTGGCCCTTGCTTTTAAATTTCTTTCCAATGCCGATTTGGTGCTTCAACTTCATCTGTTGGAACGTGAAGTATTCCTGTCCATTTGGATTGCCATTTTCTTTGCCATGTCGCTCTATCTCTTCGGTTTCATCAAATTGCCTTATGACGATGAAAGCAGGAAAATAGGTGTGGGAAGATTGATAACAGGTTTGATTTCGCTGGCGTTTACGTTTTATATGTTGCCCGGACTTTGGGGAGCACCTTTGAAATGGATTAGCGCTTTTCCGCCTTATTTGGAATACAGTGAATCGCCGCATGGAGTGGGGTATATGAAGAAAATACCGCACATTTCGGAAAATAACGTTCAAGCACCTGATGGTGCCAAGATTTTACATGACGGACTTACGGTTTTTGATGATTTGGAGCAAGGTCTTGCTTATGCCAAAAAAGTCAATAAACCGGTTATGCTTGATTTTACGGGTTATGCTTGTGTGAATTGCCGAAAGATGGAAACCAATGTTTGGCCTGATAAAAAGGTGCATAAACTGTTGAAGGATGACTATATTATCATTTCACTTTATGTGGACGATAAAAGGGAATTGCCTGAAAATCAACAATATATTTCTAAATATACAGGGGATAAGGTTATAACGATTGGCGATAAATGGGCCGAATTGCAGATTTATAAATACAAGTCCAATTCACAACCTTATTATGTGTTGATTTCACCGGATGAGAAATTGCTCAATCAACCTGTTGCTTATGAACCAAACCCAGCCGTATATGCCAAATGGCTGGAAGAAGGTTTGAAAAAATTCAAACAAAATCACTGATGGGATTAGTTGCCATTGTAGGACGCCCTAATGTGGGCAAATCACAACTTTTCAATAGATTGATAGGCGAGCGAAAAGCCATTGTGGATGATATGGAAGGCGTTACACGTGATCGTGTGTATGGAAAATCGGATTGGAACGGGAAAGAATTCACCGTGGTAGATACGGGCGGTTACGTCCATGGTTCGGATGATGTTTTTGAAAAAGAAATCAGGGAGCAAGTGCAAATGGCCATTGATGATGCGGATGTTATTCTTTTTGTTACGGATGTAACAACCGGTGTTACACCTCTAGACAGGGAAGTGGCGGATATGTTGCGCAAAACCGAGAAACCCGTTTTGTTGGTGGTCAATAAAGTGGATAACACCCAACGACAAGATGATATTTGGGATTTTTATGAGCTGGGATGGGATGAAGTATTTCCGGTTTCCGCTATCAATGGCTCAGGAACGGGAGAATTATTGGATGCTGTGGTGGAAAAACTACCTGAAGAAAATAAAGAAGAAGAACAAGATGATACACCTGTTTTTGCCGTAGTAGGACGGCCCAACGTGGGAAAATCCACCTTCATTAATACGTTGTTCGGTGAAAAAAGAAACGTGGTTTCGGATATTGCCGGAACGACGAGAGATACGGTCAAGTGGTTATACAATAAGTTCGGGCGGAAATTTTACATCGTTGATACGGCGGGAATGCGCCGTAAAAAGAATGTGAAAGATGATGTGGAATATTATTCCGTTTTAAGATCAATCAAAGCCATTGAAAATGCCGATGTGGTTTTGCTGATGTTGGATGCCACCAAAGGAATGGAATCACAGGACTTGAATATTTTTGAAATAGCCAAAAAGAACAATAAAGGCATTGTCATTTTGGTCAACAAATGGGATTTGGTGGAGAAAGATACGCATACAGTCAAGGAATATACAGAAGCAATCAAAGAACGTATAGCTCCATTTACGGATGTTCCTATTGTATTTATATCCGCCAAAGACAAAAAACGTATTCTCAAAGCTATTGATGAAGCCTTGCATGTGGCCGAAAATAGAAAAAGACGTATTAAAACAAGTGAATTAAACGAAGTATTACTGCCCATTATCAAGCAAAATCCACCACCGGCTGTTAAAGGAAAGTATGTTAAAATAAAATATGTAACCCAACTTCCCTCACATTCACCTAAATTCGCCTTTTTCGCCAACTTACCTCAATATATTAAAGAACCTTACAAGCGGTTTTTGGAAAATCAAATTCGTAAACATTGGGACTTCACGGGTGTTCCCATAGAAATTTATTTCAGAAAAAAATAAACATGGAATTCTATTGGCATTATGTATTATATCTGGTTTTGGGAATTTTGGTGGGTATCATAAATACTATAGGTGGCGGAGGGACGGGTTTATTGTATCCGCTTTTAATTTTTATGGGCATGTCACCGCACATGGCTGTTGGAACCGCACGCTTATCCATGCTCACGCAAGGTTTATTTGGTTTTTTGGGATTCAGATCTTCGGGCTATTTTTTATATCCGTTTAATCTTTATCTTTCCGTTTCGGCATTAACGGGTTGTATCTTCGGCTCCTTCTTGTCTATGGAAATTCCCGAAGGGATGTATAAAAAATTGATAGCGGTGGTGATCACCATGACCACTTTATTGCTATTTTTCGGTAATCAAAAAAGAAAACCGGGAACACAACCGCGCGTTCACGGAAAATATTTGTTTTTGAGTATTATTTTGTTCTTTATACTTGGTATTTACATAGGCATAGTACAGACCGGAATAGGCTTTTTGATGCTCATTCCATTGATGTTGATAAACAAATTGGATATTCATCAAGCCAATAGTGTCAAAGTAATGGTATTGTTTATTGCCAGCATTCCAGCCTTGATTATTTTTGCTATGTTCGGTTATGTATCTTGGCCTGCGGCAATTGCATTGGCAATTGGAACATCATTGGGTAGTTATTTCACCGGGAAATTTTCGGTGCGTATTCCCGAGCGAAAGCTTAAAATTTTTATTGCCGCAATGGTAATATTTTTGGCAGTGCGGTTATGGGTCTTTGATTAAGATTTCTTAAAAATCCTTTTATTGAATAATATAATAATCAATACCCCAATGGTGATAAAGCTATCGGCCAGATTGAAAATGGCATTGAAAAAAGTAAAATATTCACCGCCCATATAAGGAAACCAGTCCGGTAGTTTTATTTTGAACAAAGGGAAATAGAACATATCCACCACCTTGCCCTGAAACCAATCTCCATACCCGGAACCGTCTTTAACGAAGCGTGCTACTTGGTGCGTACTTTGCGTAAAAAATTTGCCGTAAAAAATAGAGTCAATCAAATTTCCGATGGCGCCGCCTAAAATAAAAGTAACGGCAAGGGCTAACAAATCATTTCCTTTTTTGATGATTTGAATCAACCAGTAAAAAAGTGCGCCCACGGCAAAAATCCTGAAAAAAGTCAAAAAAAGTTTCCCTTTGCTGCCTCCCCAACTCATCCCGAAGGCCATGCCTTCATTTTCCACAAACATAAGTTTAAACCATGAAGTGATATGGTAAGTTTCGCCGTAGTAAAAGTGCGTTTTAATCCAAATTTTCAGTGCTTGATCAAGTAGCAGGATTAAAAAAATAATTAATAAGGCCCTTTTCAAAGTCATTGAAAGTCAAGTTAACTGCTGCGTCTTTTTTTGGCTTCGATACTCAAGGTGGCATGCGGAACGGCACGCAATCGTTCTTTGCTGATCAATTTTCCCGTTTCACGACAAATACCATAGGTTTTGTTATCAATACGCACCAATGCACGGTTCAAGTCGTTTTTAAAACGTTCAAGCCTGGCAATCAACCGTATGGTATGATCACGTTGATAGGAGTATGCGCTGTCTTCAAAAGACAATATCTTGGTTTGATTGATATCGTTTGAATCCAGCAATTCCCTTAAAACTTTCAAATCTTCTTCGGTCCGTTTGAGCTTTTCTAAAATAATTTGACGGAATTCTTCCAATTCTTCGTCCGAATATCTTGTTTTTTCAGGATGTTCAGCCATAGGTAATCAATTTTTTAATTTTTCCACAAATATAATAGCATTTGTTTGATTTAGAGAAACTTTTTCGGCTTCTTCGGGTATTTCAGGTTCTTCTACCCATAAAATTTCATCAGCCAAGGTTTCTTTCATAATATATTCGCTTAATTTGTCAATTGTATTTTTTATAATTTCATCGCCTGTAAGTTTGATTTTAATCCGGTCGGTTACCTCAAAACCTTTACTTTTCCGGATATTTTGGAGTTTATTTACCAATTCCCGTGCCATTCCTTCCAGAATGAGTTCATCGTTCAGGGTGATATCCAAAGCAATGGTTGTTCCTCCTTCGGAGGCGATTTTCCAACCTTTGATTTCTTTGGCTTGGATAATCACTTCACCGGGTTGCAATGCTATTTCTTTTCCTTCGGGAAGTTGTAAAATGACCGGTTGGTCTTTTTCCAGTTTTTGAATATCTTCTTGTGAAAGTTGTGCAATGGCTTTGGAAATAGATTTCATCAATGGTCCGTATTTTGGTCCTAATTTTTTGAAATCGGGCTTAATTTCTTTGACCAGAACATCGGAATCTTCATCCAACAGTTCCATTTCTTTTACATTGATTTCGTGCAAAATCAAATCCTTGACGGCTTCCACATCTTTTCTGTCTTGTTCGCTCAACACCGGCACCATGATTTTTTGCAAGGGTTGACGCACTTTGATTTTTTCTTTTTTACGGATGGACAATGCCAACGATGAAATCAATTGAGCCCGTCGCATTCTGCGTTGTAAATCTTCGGAAATTTGATTTTCGTCTGCTACCGGAAAATCCGCCAAATGAACCGATTCGGCGGTTTCTTTTCCGGTCACTTCATTCAGGTCTTTCCATAATCTTTCGGCATAAAACGGAGCAAAAGAAGCCATCAGTTTGGCAACCGTATTCAAAACGGTGTATAATGTTTGATAAGCCGAAATTTTATCTTGTCCGTATTCGCCTTTCCAAAAACGTCTTCTGCTCAATCGTACATACCAATTACTCAAATCATTGATCACAAACGATTGGATAGCTTTGGCGGCTTGGGTGGGTTCATATTGGTTCATCCATTCGGTCACTTTTTTGACCAAAGAGTGCATTTCGGACAAAATCCACCGGTCGATTTCCGGGCGTTTTTCAAATGGGATGTCATCTTCTTCGTAGGTGAAATTATCCAAATTGGCATATAAAGCAAAGAAAGAATAAGTGTTATATAATGTCCCGAAAAACTTACGCAAAACTTCTTCCACCACTTTGAAATCAAATTTCAAATTATCCCACGGATTACTGTTCCATATCATGTACCACCTGATAGTGTCCGGTCCGTATTGCGTAAGGGCTTCAAAAGGATTGACCGTATTTCCCAAGCGCTTGGACATTTTTTGGCCTTTGGCGTCTAAAACCAGTCCGTTGGAAACCACGGTTTTATATGCCACCGAATCAAAGACCAAGGAAGCAATGGCATGAAGCGTATAAAACCATCCGCGGGTTTGGTCCACACCTTCTGCAATAAAATCGGCCGGATAAAACTTCTTCTCATCAATAAGTTCCTTATTCTCAAAAGGATAATGCCATTGGGCATAAGGCATGGAACCCGAGTCAAACCACACGTCAATCAAATCCGGTTCCCTGTACATGGGTTTTCCGCTGTCCGATACCAACACAATATCGTCCACAATATGTTTATGAAGGTCTATTTTTTCATAATTTTCATCGCTCATATCACCGGGAACAAAATCTTGAAAAGGATTTTCTTTCAAGAATCCGGCTTCAATGGATTTATTGATTTCCTCAATAAGTTCTTCCACCGAGCCGATGATTTTTTCTTCCTTTCCGTCTTCCGTTCGCCAAATCGGAAGTGGAATGCCCCAATAGCGAGAACGTGACAAGTTCCAATCTTTGGCTTCGGCCAGCCAGTTGGCAAAACGTCCTTCGCCGGTGGAAGCGGGTTTCCACTGAATTTGTTTATTCAATTCCACCATCTTATCCCGTATGTCGGACACTTTGATAAACCAAGAATCCAAAGGGTAATATAAGATAGGTCTGTCCGTACGCCAGCAGTGCGGATAACTGTGCACATATTTGCCGGCTTGAAAAGCCTTGTTTTCTTTTTTGAGCTTGATGATGATTTCCACATTCACCGGCACTTCGGGTTTTTCATCTCCTTCATCATAATATTCATCACGCACATATTTGCCGGCCAATTCGCCCGCTTCGGGTCTAAATCGTCCTTGCAGGTCCACCAAAGGAACCGGATTTCCGTTTTCATCTTCCACCAATAAGGGCGGAACCCCGTATTTGGCCGCCACTTCCGCATCGTCCTTACCGAAAGTGGGAGCAATATGTACAATACCCGTTCCGCTTTCGGTGGTCACAAAATCGCCTAAAAGCACACGGAAAGCTTTATCGGCATCTTTGTAGGGCAGGGCATAGGGCAGAAGTTGTTCATAGCGCAAGCCTTCCAAATCTTTTCCTTTGAACGTGCTCAAAACCAGATATGGAATTTTCTTGGCACCCGGTTCATATTCCATCAATGCTTT
>JALVDN010000171.1 GCA_027008965.1 Flavobacteriales bacterium
CCGTTGGAATAGGAAGCCGGTTTTCCGCTTTTAAAAAGAGAAACACTTTTTATCATCCTTGGATTGATAGCCGTTATCAGACCAAAAAAATGACTTGTTTGATAAATTCGGATACCATCCCAAAGCACCAAATTTTGATCATGCGTTCCACCACGAACATTTAAATCCGACACCTTTTCATTTACACTTTCAACCGATGGTAAAGTTTGCAAGGTTTGTAAAACATCAGGCTCCACCAATCCGGGCAAAATACCGAAATGCCGCAAATTGATTTCGGTCCCGCCATACGTTCGTTTATAAATCCCTTGAGTAATGAAATTATATAGGTATACGGGAGTCAGGTTTTGAATCAAAGGGGTTAAAAAAATTTTCAAACAATGTCCGTCTTCATCCGGTTGAACTAACAATGATTTGGAATGGAATCCTTCCTTTGAAAAATTTATTTCCAACTTTTTTGAGGATGCATATATCTGAAAAAATCCCACGGAATCGGTTTTGGTATATTTCCTCTCAATCTTTACTAAAACCGAATTTATAGGCAACTTACTTATATCATTTAACACATAACCGCAAAACAAATACGGATCTTTCGGTGGAACAATAAGTATTTGTCCGGTTGAGAGGTTTGTAAAATGAAGACCCGTATGTTTTTCCAAAAATTTCAATGATGACAAAAGATGAAAGTTTTGTGGCAAACGTGGAACATAAAACTTTTCTACCACTTCGTCGGCATAATTAAATTTACATTGGAATTTATTCTCAATTTCAACCAAAACTTCCTTGAGTGGATACAATTCTACATGATCCTGTTGTGCATTTGAAACAATTCCCCCAAAAAAGACAACCCCAAAAATCCAAAAATTCAAAAACCTATCGAGCACTGATAACTACGATTTTTTGATTATCATCCATCCTGTATTTCAACCCGAAAACTTCCGTGACGGAGCGCAATGCCAATTCCAAATCATTTTTTATCAAAACGCCCGTAAAACGTCGGGTAGTATCCACGGATTGGGTCTTGATATGAATTTGATAATGTTTTTCCAAAGCCTGTAAAACCACATACAAAGGAACACTCCTGTAATAAGTTTCATCCATCAACCAATTGGGCCGGTTTTGTTCAACCGAAAGTTCTTCCACTTGATTCCTCCACACCCGTAATGCTTTTCCTTTTTGCAATACCCATGCTTTTTCGGGTATGTTCACCCGCACCACGCCTTCAAAACATTTCACTTCAAAAATACTATCTCTTGCCTTCACCTCAAATTGCGTCCCCAATACACTCACCTCCCCCTTTGACGTTTCCACATCAAAACGCGAACCTTTGGCCACTTTGAAAAAAGCATTTCCATCTAAATCCACTTGTCTTTTAAATTTCCAAATCAAGCGGTTATATTTCAATTCACTATTGACATTCAACACCACCGAAGACGCATCCGGAAGTAAAACCGTTTTCTTTTCAAACGCACCGGTTTTTATAGTAACCGTGTTCACCCGGCCTATAAAAATAAAAATCAAACCCAAAGCCAAAATCAACGCGGCCGCCATAGGATAATAGAACGTGCTTCTCCACAATGTTCTGATATGGCCCCGCTCATGCCTTTTTTCCTGCCATTCACGAAAACGCTCTTCTACAGGAAAATCAGGTGCTTTGAAGAGCCGGGCACCGGCAATGATTTTCCTGTTCAAATCATAGTCGGGCAATTGCTCCAAAGCCTTTTTTTCTTCTTCGGTCAACTGCCCGTTTAACCATTTATATAAAAGTTGATCTTGATCCATCCAAATATTTAGCTTTTATTATATAAACAACTCAACTTGCCAAATTCCTGAAAATTACTCGGAATTTTTGAGGGCTTCTTTGATTTTTTTAAACGCCGAATAAATTCTATACTCCACCACTTTACGTGTAACACCAAGCATTTCGGCAATCTCTTGATGTTTCTTTCCTTCCACTTTATTGAGTAAAAAAGCCACCCGTTGCTCTTCCGACAAACTCGCCAAAGCCTTTTGATAGCGCTCATAAAATTCCGCTTCCTCCAAACGATATTGCGGCGTTGCCAAATCCACACGCGGACGCACATCCTTTCTATAATTCAACACCACTTTATCGTGTTTCACTTTATTGAGCATCATATTATTGGCCGTTTTCCACACAAAACCGCGCGCTTTTTCCGGCGTAATCTTCCGGCAATGTTGCCATAATTTCACAAAAGCCTCTTGCACCACATCTTCCAAAGCATCATGTTCTCCGAATTTATAATACAAAAACTTATACAAATCCGATGCATAACTTTTATAAACCGATGCAAAAACCTTTTCGTCGCAAATATTTTTGATACGCTCCACCACCCGCCAATCAAATTATATACAAAGCTAACAAATTTTCCATCGTTTTATTTTATTTCATTTCTTGGGCGCCTTATGGCGTGCTCCGTTTAAATCTTGCTCGGCTCAGCCTGCGGATGTAATATTGGCCTGCGGGGTCTCCCGGCATTCGCCGGCGAGCCTCCTCGGCCAAACATCCGCTCGGCTTCGCCTTCGCAAGGATAACACTTCGCCCGCCGGCGCGAGGAGATTCCTCGTCGCTAAGCTCCGTCGGAATGACATTGCGCTACTGATTTAATTACAGAAGAGCGTGTCATTTCGTGGGAGCGAGCCGCAGGCGAGCGACGAGAAATCTCAAACAAATTTGAAAAAAAAATGAGATTCCTCATCGTTCCGGCATGCGCCGGAACTCGCTCGGAATGACAATGCACTACTGATTTTATTGTAGGAGGGCATGTCATTTCGTGCGAGTGAACAAAGTGAACGACTGAGAAATCTCATTAAAAATTTCCGGCGGGAAGACAAGCCTTGGCACAGGCTCTCCCGCCGCAAGCGGTGAGACGGCTTTGCCCGGCTCACCGGCTATCTGAGGAGACAAGGGCCGCCGAGCGAAGCGAGGCGGCATACAGGCTCCGAAGATGGCGCAGCAAGACAAGGCGGTGTGCGGAAAAACCGCAAGGCGTCCGCCGAAGGCTTGCGAGCATGCGAGGGAAAACAAGCGTGGCATTTGCGTTTGGGCATCAGGAAAGCGCCGGTTTCCCG
>JALVDN010000172.1 GCA_027008965.1 Flavobacteriales bacterium
TTCAAATGTTTATTGATTTGCCAGTTCGCCAGCCATTCAACACCGAAGATGCGGGCATAACCGCTATTGACATTGGCATATATATCAACCAGTTCATTGTCATAAAGAATTTGTGAAAAACCGGCGAGTTCAAAGGCTTGCCTGCTGATGTAATTTGTAATCAATGTATAATAAGCATAAGATTGTATTTGTAAGGCTCCTTTCAGCATGGTTTTTCCGATTCCGATTTCGGAGTTGTAAATATGTTCCGGTTTGAGTCCGATATTGGGAACAAGTAGTTTCCCTTTTTTTTCACGGATTTTCCCCACGTCATCTATATTTGGAGACCGGAAACCCGAACCTGCGCTAACAGAAAATTTCCAACCGGAAGGAGAATAGATATAACTCAAAACCGGGGTGATGGCAAAATTGGCAAGTCGTAAACTTTGAAAAGGCAGTTCCACCAACTGCAGGTTTTTCCAATGTGCGCCCAAATAGGTTTGCGTGAAACGTATTCCTGCATTGAGTTTATGTTTTGAGCTGAATTTTTTTTCATAATTGTTATAGGCCGCAAAGCTCATATAATATGCTCCCGCGTCGGGATAGCGTGTGGGTACATAATAATCGCCTTCCAAATCCACTACTCTGTTGTTTTGGATAATTAGTTTTTTTCCTTCTGCTCTGGAAATAACCTTATTATAGGTGATTTCCATACCGTAACTCAAGGATTGTCCTCTTCCAAATTCGGCCGTAGCATCGGCATTTAAAGATAAAACATGTATTTTTTCTTTTTGATAACTTCTTATATCACTACCGAATTTTCGTTTAATACGACTTTCTTTGTTGAGTTGATAAGCCGGGATAATTTTCAGTGTTTTGAGAAATTTTCTGTTTGATTTTAATTCCAGTTGAGGAGAAACAAGCAATAAAGACATGGGGCCGTAACGCCATTCTGCAAATTTCAGCGTGCCGTTTTTTTTCTCGGTGAGTTTGTCAAATCTGGGGATATCGGAAGTGGAGCCATATTGTGTTTCCAAGGTTAAATAGGCATTTTGACCAAATTCAAAAAGGGTTTTATTAAAAACAGCCCATTGACGATAGCCTGTATTGGGTTGGGTATTCAGATCTTTGTTTGTTCGGGGGTTTTCTTCATAAAAATCTTCCGTATTGGCGGAGTATTTTTCTACGATACCCCATTCTTCATATCCGTGATTTCTTAAAGTTCCCATGTGAATATCTCCAAAGTCGGAGAATGTAATGGCCGTTAGAGAAGCCCAATTTTCACGGCTAAACGTAGCATCAAAATGCAGGGTGGTTTCTTCGGTGGCAGAAGCAAATCTTCCTAGAACATGTCCGCTGAGTTGTTTCGGGTGATTGATAACGGGCGTTTTAGTGATGAAATGTATAACGCCTCCCAATGCATCCGAGCCATAGATACTTGATGGACCGTAAACCAACTCTATCCTTTCCAAAATAGTGGGTTCAATCATTAAAGCATAGTGTTGATGGCCGGTCCGGTAGATGGCGTTGTTTAACCGGATTCCATCCATAACCAGTAGAACCCTGTTGGCTTCAAGGCCACGAATAACAGGGCTTCCACCGCCTCCTTGTGTTCGTTGTATGTGGATTCCGGGACTCAGTTCCAAAGCTTCGGGTGTGGTGGATTTGGCTTGTTTTTTTACTTGCAGTTCATCCAATACAAAAACGTGTTGGGCAACGTCTTTCTTATCTTTTTTGGTACGACTGACTGTGAGAACAACTGTGTTGAGATGTGAGAAAGGAGCATACATTTCCACAACAAAACCGTTGGCTAAAATATTTTTTTTGATGATCCGGATGGTTTCATAGTCGGGGTGTGAAAAGAATACGGTATCGGCGTTTTTAAAGACCCGGAGATTCACTTCACCTTTTTGGTCGGTATGTAAAAAAATGTTTTTGGACAGGTTATAGACCGAGACTTTTTCAATGGGTGTTTGGGATTCATATTCTACCACTTTGATAACTTGTGCCTGTGTGGAAGATAAAAAGGTCAAGAAAAATAAAAGGCTTGTAATATATGATTTAATTATTTCCATCTTCATGTAGCATACTTTTGAAATATTGCATTTCTTCCACAATAGAAA
This sequence comes from Flavobacteriales bacterium, assembly GCA_027008965.1. Taxonomy (GTDB): domain Bacteria; phylum Bacteroidota; class Bacteroidia; order Flavobacteriales; family Flavobacteriaceae; genus JAADED01. The sequence goes on from JALVDN010000172.1 coordinate 2,103, forward strand.
ATTTTCCCAAATGTAAACGAAAATATTTTTCCAGCCAATGTAGTACTTGTCTTCTTTGTTGAAGGTTTTTTGTTTTTCCGTTACGTAGAAAAAATGCCATGGCTGATTGTTCTTCTTCAGAAGGATTTGATAGATTATTATCAAAAAATGTGCCTATTTGCTCTAATTCGGGTTGGAAACCCAATATTCCGGCCAACTCCGTCAAAAAATGAATATGAAAATCGGGGTTATATGTTTCCTTTTCCATCCGGATAAATTTTTTTTCAATCCACTCAAAAAGCGAAATATCTGTTTCATTAGAATATACGGCTTGTTTCAAAACAGACAATAAAAAGAATACAACACTTAGTTTTTTAATATCTGAAAAAATGCTCGAGAATATGTATGAAGGCTGAACTTCTTGAATAACGGGTAGTAATTTGGGTTTATGAGAATATGTTATATCCAAAAAATGACCGGGACGAACCAACGCTCTTTTTCGTGATGATTTTCTTCCTGTTCCCATGTAAATTAAAAAAGATTTTTTCCCTTCGGACCTGGAAAGGGTTTCAACAATATGTTGCGTATCATTATACGGAAAGATTTTTAGAACCAAAATGCGGTCTTTTTTATTCATCGGATGATTACCGCTTTAAGAATTTTGTTGTTTTCATGTTTTTCATCAGACAACAGGATAAAATAAACACCTGATGAAACCGGGCGTCCGGAAAAATTTTTCAAATCCCATGAAACGGTTCCTCCTTTAGATTGAATTTCATAAACAAGGTTACCTTCTACATCGGTGATTTTTACAAAAACCTTACTCATGATATTTCTAATGAACAACCTCTTGTGTTTTTTCATATTCAACGGGTTGGGATAAACATAAGCATCGTCCAGATTATTTTTTCCTTCGGTGGCATCACCTTTAAAACCGATGAGTCCGTTATCGGTGGAAAAAAGAACCATTCCGCTTATGGGATCCACGCTTATGTCA
>JALVDN010000173.1 GCA_027008965.1 Flavobacteriales bacterium
AATTCCTGCTTGCCAAGTATAATTGTTCAAAAATATTTTTCATCATGCTTCGGTTTTTTGTTCTTCCAACCATTGATAGCCTTTTTTCTCCAATTCCAAGGCCAGATTCTTATCTCCCGATTTGACAATACGTCCGTCATACATCACGTGCACATAATCGGGTTGCACAAAATCCAACAAACGTTGGTAGTGTGTGATAAGAATTTGAGCATTATTTTCATTATGCAGTTTTTTCACGCCTTCCGCCACGGCTTTCAAGGCGTCAATATCCAATCCCGAGTCGGTTTCATCCAAGATGGCCAAATCGGGTTGGAGTAGAGCCATTTGAAAAATTTCGTTTCTTTTTTTCTCACCACCCGAGAAGTTTTCATTGACGTTACGATTGGCCAATTTTTCGGGCAATCCGATTTCTTTTATTTTCTCGCGATAATATTTGAGGAATTCACCCGGTTTCATGGGCTTTTTCCCTTCATATTCGGCTTTGGCTTCCAGGGCGGCTTTCATGAAGTTAATCATGCTCACACCCGGAATTTCAACCGGATATTGGAATCCCAAGAATAATCCGGCCAAAGCACGTTCATTGGGGTCCATGTCCAATAAATCTTTGCCTTTGAAAAGAACTTGGCCTTGCGTTACTTCATACCCGTCTCTTCCGGCTAAAACATAGGCCAACGTACTTTTACCCGAACCGTTAGGCCCCATGATAGCATGAATTTCGCCGGGATATACAGTCAAATTGAGTCCTTTCAATATTTCTTTGTCGCCTACTTTAACGTGCAGGTCTTTGATTTCTAATAATGGTTGTTTATTCTTTGTCATGTTTCCTTGTTTTTTTATTCATAAAATATTATCCGACACTTCCTTCCAGACTGATAGCCAATAGTTTTTGTGCTTCCACGGCAAACTCCATGGGGAGTTGTTTCAACACTTCTTTGGCATAACCGTTTACAATCATGCTCACGGCCGATTCCTCATCTATTCCTCTTTGCTGCAAGTAGAAGAGCTGGTCTTCCGATATTTTGGAAGTAGTGGCCTCATGTTCCACTACAGCCGTAGGGTTTTGCACTTCAATATAAGGGAATGTATGCGCACCGCATTGGTCGCCAATGAGCATGGAATCGCATTGCGAGAAGTTTCTTGCGTTTTCCGCACCGGGTTTGATATCCACCAAACCTCTGTAGGAATTATTGCTCTTTCCGGCGGAAATTCCCTTAGAAATGATGGTGCTTTTGGTGTTTTTTCCGATATGAATCATTTTGGTTCCCGTGTCGGCTTGTTGGTGATTGTTGGTCACGGCAACAGAATAAAACTCGGCTACCGAATCATCGCCTTTCAAAATGGTGGAAGGATATTTCCATGTGATGGCCGAGCCGGTCTCCACTTGTGTCCATGAAATTTTAGAGCGGTCGCCTTTGCAAATGCCGCGTTTGGTCACGAAGTTGAAAATACCGCCTTTTCCTTCTTTATCACCGGGAAACCAGTTTTGCACGGTGGAATATTTGATTTCGGCATCATCATGTGCAATGAGTTCCACCACGGCGGCATGCAGTTGATTTTCATCCCGTTGCGGAGCCGTACAGCCTTCCAAATAACTAACATATCCTTTTTCCTCCACAATGATCAGTGTTCTTTCAAACTGGCCGGTTCCGCGTGCGTTGATGCGGAAATAACTGGAAAGCTCCATGGGCGAACGAACACCTTTCGGGATATAAACAAACGAACCGTCAGTGAATACCGCCGAGTTCAATGCCGCGTAATAATTGTCTCCCGGCGGAACAACACTTCCCAAATATTTTTTCACCAAATCGGGATAATCCCTGATGGCTTCACTGATGGGACAAAAAATAATGCCGTGTTTTTTCAATTCTTTCTCAAAGGTGGTTTTCACCGAAACACTGTCAAAAACCGCATCCACGGCTACGCCTGCCAAAACTTTTTGTTCTTCCAATGGAATGCCCAGTTTTTCATAGGTTTCCAAAATTTCAGGCGGCACTTCGTCCAAACTGTTGTATTTGGGGAGATTTTTGGGCCGTGCATAATATATCAATTCCTGAAAATCAATTTCGGGAAGTTTCAAATGCGGCCATGTCGGCGGTTCCATTTTTTTCCAAATCTCATATGCTTTCAACCGAAATTCCAAAACCCATTCGGGTTCATTGCGTATTTCGGAAATTTTACGGATAATATCTTCATTCAAACCTTTTGGAAAATATTCGGTTTCAATTTCGGTTTCAAATCCATATTCATAATCCTTTTCAGTGACTTCTTTCAGAATTTGATCCTGTTCTTCTATGCGTTCTTTTTCTCCCATTTTGAGCAAACTTTTATTTACAAGACAAAAATACAAAAAAATTCATTATTTAAAATCATTCTAAATAAAAGAAAAAATTTATATTTGCATCAGAAAAATTTATAGTTCATCATGCCTTATTTATCGGAACTTAAGCCCGGAGAACAAGCCATTATCATAGCGGATGAGCATCTACCCGTGAAGGCGATGGAACTCGGATTGATGAAAGGAAGTTTAATCAGGCTCAAAAAGAAAAATCCCAAAATCGGAATGGCTTTGGTGGAAATCAACGGGCAGTCCTTGGCGTTGGACTACGGACTGGCATCCCAAATTGAAGTTAGTAGCAATGGAAAAAAAGAAAACTCTCCGGATAGCACTGATAGGTAATCCGAATGTAGGGAAAACCACGGTTTTCAATCTGCTTACGGGTCTACATCAACAAACCGGAAATTATCCCGGCACTACCGTAGTTCAAAAAAAAGGCAAAATCAAAGTTAACGGATTCACATTGGAATTGATAGACTTGCCCGGCACTGAAAGTCTGCATCCACATTCTCCCGATGAACAAGTCAGTTTGAAAGAAATCATCCGGTATCCCGAAAACATTGACGGTATTTTCTACATCGCCGACGTGGAAAGTCTGAAAAAAAACCTGTTGCTACTCACGCAAATTATGGATTTAGGCATTCCCGTCATCATGATATTAAACAAAGCCGATAAACTCAAGAAAAAAGGTATTCAAATTGACATGGAAGAATTAAAAAAAACCTTGGGTATCCCGGTGATTTTATATTCTTCCGTCAAACCCGAAGGGAATTTAATTCAAAAAATAAAACCTTATTTAAAAAAATTAAACAAGTGTAAAGGCAGACGAATATTCAGTGAAATCAACCTTAAAGAAGAACTCAAAAAACATTTTCCGGCCATTGATGATAAGCTTTTGAATTATTCATTATTCCTGCATTACACCGAACAAGTCCCTTGTTCATTACTTGAAATGACAAATCACCCCGGCAAAGAAGAAAAAAAACAATTGCTAAAGAAAGAAACCGTCAAACGTTACATCTGGATTAACAAAGTGCTGAAAAATTTCTACACTCAAAATCTTTCCGAGCGAAAAGATTTCACCGGAATGGCCGATAAAATATTGCTTCACCCCGTGTGGGGATATTTGGTTTTCTTTTTCATCATGTTTTTGATGTTTCAGTCTATCTATCATTTGGCCAATCTTCCCATGGAATTGATTGATCATATTTTCGGCGAGCTTTCCAATTGGTTACAACATAAACTACCTTCCAACAAACTAACCGACCTACTCATAAATGGAGTGATAAGCGGAGTAGCAGGCGTTTTGATTTTTGTCCCGCAAATCACCTTGTTGTTTTTGTTTGTTCTGCTTATGGATAAAACGGGCTATATGAGCCGCGTGGTCTATTTGACCGACCGTTGGATGCGCCCTTTCGGAATGTCCGGAAAAAGTTTGGTTCCTTTGATTTCCGGAACGGCTTGTGCAGTCCCGGCCATTCTTTCCACACGCACCATAGAAAACAGTCGTCAAAGGTTGATCACATTGCTCACCGTTCCGTTCACCACGTGTTCCGCCCGCTTGCCGGTTTATACCATAATTATTGCTCTTGTCATTCCTAATAAATTCTTATTCGGTTGGATAGGTCTGCAAGGACTAACCCTGTTTTTCCTGTATACGCTCGGTTTTGCGGCCGCCTTGGCATTCGGAGCATTACTTCACCGTTTTCTTCCCGGCCAAAAAACCACACCGCTTTTGATGCTCATGCCCGACTATCAATGGCCTTCATTCAAAGGATTGCTGATTGAATGGTGGGACAAAGTCAGCGCTTTTATCTTTGGGGCCGGAAAAATCATCGTTCTGTTTTCAATCATCCTTTGGTTTTTGGGCACACACGGCATCAAAGATGATAAAATATTAGCCTATCCGGTGCCATTGGAAGATTCCTATCTCGGAAATTTCGGAAAAAAGATAGAACCCGTTTTCCGCCCCCTCGGCTTCGATTGGAAAATAGACGTTGCCGTATTGAGCAGTTTTGCCGCCAGGGAAATTTTCATCGGAACACTTTCCACCATCTACTCGGTTGAAGATGACAGCGAAAAAACCATCATTGAAAAACTGCGTACGGAAATCCATCCCGCCACCGGCCGTCCCGTTTTCAACCTGGCCACCGGCTGGGCCATCCTCATTTTCTATGCTTTCGCCCTGCAATGTATGAGCACCTTGGCCGTCATCAAACAGGAAACCGGAAGTTGGGCCTACACCTTGGGCATCTTTTTATTCATGGGCCTGCTGGCCTATATTTCAGCCATGACCGTATATCAAATTTTAAAATAATGGAAAATCTGATCGTTTACATCATAGTGATTTCAGCTCTGGTTTTACTCCTTAAAACCTTACGCAAAAAAGACACATGCGACGCGTGTAAAAAATCTTCTCCTTCACGAAAAAAATAAATTTTTCTCGGGCGCCTTTTGGCGTGCTCCGTTTAAATCTTTTTCGGCTCAGCCTGCGGATGTAATGTTGGCCTGCGGGGTCTCCCGGCATTCGCCGGCGAGCCTCCTCGTCCAAACATCCGCTCGGCTTCGCCTTCAAAAGGATACCACTTCGCCCGCCGGCGCAATTTATTTCAAACAAACCGGAAATAGAATTATAAAACAATTAAACAATTATTTTTACCGTCAAATGATTAAATCGTTCTTATCATTTGTTTAACCAGCTTGTAATTTCATCAAATCATTTTTGATTTACTTGGCATTTTTCAATATAATGAATATATTCACCTTTAATTAAACATTCGGCTTTGTTTTTGTTTAAAATGGTTCCATGCCTGTAAAAATTCATTGGATACTCATAAGCACTTTAGTGTGGAATACGTTTTCCGCACAAATTGTCCGTCATCTTACTACCGAAGACGGCTTGCCCGATAATTTCGTTTATAAAGTAGCGCAAGACCATAAAGGTTTTTTGTGGATTCTGACCGAAAAGGGTATGGCCAAATATGACGGAAATACTTTCCAAATATTCAATACGCGCAACGGTTTACCACTGAATGATATCTGGGATATCCGCATCACTCCCGATAATAAAATCTGGTATTTTTCCAAATCCAATTCATTGGGTTATATTGAAAATGACAGTGTTTACAGGTTTTATGCCCGAGATACCGGCCGGTTATTCTTTCCAACTGTCATATTGCAATCGGGAGAAAACATAGGATTTTTAGGCAACCAAAAACTTTATTTTTTAAAAAACAACCGGTTTGAACACATAAACATTCCGGCCAATATCGGTATAGCCATTCGCACCACTAAAAACGGTCCCGGTATCAGTTATTATTTCATCAAAACCGGCCAAACCATCCAAGCCGTTTCTCCGGAAAAAGATTTTTTCCTTTCCGTCCCAATCAATCATTTCGGATACATTCAATATCACGGACAACCCAATGACAGCTTATATATTTGGCTCTCCGCCGATAGAGCCTTGATTTTTCATTTGAAAAATAAACATTTTCATGAAGTTGCATTTGGCAGGAAAGTCAAATTTCCTCGTTTCTATACCCAAAATCAGAGTATTTATTTCACCGGTAAAAATTATTTGGTACGATTGGGCAATGATATGAAATTGCAGCCTATACCGGTGGATACCACGCTACTTGCACATTATTTTTATATTGACCAAACCGATAATCTTTGGATGTCCAGTTTTAGCGGAGGATTATTTATGCTCCCCGCCCAAAAAAGATATGTAAAATATTTTTTTCCGGGCAAGAAAGTGGAAGATTTGCAATATGTCAATGGCAAAATTGTTGCCAGTATTTATGGAAAAGGATATTATGTTTTGAATGAAACAACTCATGATTTTGAACCCTATCTTCAAACCGGAGAATATTTATATAATGCCGTTTATAATCCCGCCACCGGTCACGAGTTGTTTATCACCAATTATTGGATATATGCCGTAAAAGACGGTCAATTGATTAAAAAAATTAAAAACCATTTGCCGGCCAAGGGAACAAGAATGAAATACCATAACAACCATCTCTATGGTATTGTACCATCAGGGTTGAATATTTTGGATGCCCGTTCCTACCGGATTATTAAAACTTATCCGGTCACAGGCTTGAGAGATATTTTAATTAAAAACGACAGTGTATTTTTAGCCGGACTAAACGGCTTGAAGATACTTCATAATGATGGTTTGAGGTCACTATTGCCCGGATTTACCAAGCCCGTACAAAAAATTCTTTTCATCCGGGACAAATTGCTTTTATGTACGGATGGATTCGGCGCTTATTTAACGGATTTCCACCATATTAAAAAACTTGAACATTCCGGCTTTCTTTCCATTGAATCGGCCAAAGTATCCGGAGATACTTTATTTTTAGCCACCCAAAACGGCATTTTGTCTTATCACCTGAAAAAAGAAAATCCCCGCTTGATAAAAAAATATGATCAAACTTCGGGATTGCCGGGCAAAATCATCCACGACCTTTTGATATTTGATAAATATTTGATGGCATCGGGGAATAACGGAGTGAGTTTGATTCCGCTCAAAACAATAAAAACGCCCGGACAATTTCTTCACTTGTATTTTGACAAAATCACTTCCAATAATAAGCCACTCCAAATCCATGAAAAAATTCCATACTCCAAACATTCGGATATCACCGCACATATCAGGTGGGTGGATTACTCGGGTATCACCCCGGTAGTATATCAATACAAGTTGGAGCCTGTTCAAAAAACATGGAAAAATGTTGCATCGCCAACCCTCACTTTTTCTCAATTATCGCCGGGAGCATATAATCTACACATAAAAAAAGGAGAAATCCACAAAAACTTTTCATTTGAAATAACACCCAAATGGTGGCAAACCGGTTGGGCTAAAGCGGGTTTACTTATATTTTTTGTTTTGTCTATCGGTTCTGCGGCTTGGGGAATATCTATCCGGCGTCAGCGGGCATTCACTCGCAAGGTTCTACGCGAAAAACAAATGTCCGAATTGCAACTCAAAGCCCTCAGAAGCCAAATGAATCCTCATTTTGTGTTCAATTCTTTAGCTTCCATACAATATTTTATCAACCGGAAAGATTTGAAACGGTCGGATAAATACCTCGTTAAGTTTTCAAAACTCATCAGACGTTTTTTTGAATTATCAAAAGAAGATGAAATCTCTTTAAAACAAGAAATCGAGCTTTTGAAAAACTATTTGGAAGTAGAAAAAATGCGCTTTGACGATAAACTGGATTTTACGATAGAAGTGGACCCCAATATAGACCTGGAAAATGAAACCATTCCCACCATGTTGCTCCAACCCATTGTTGAAAATGCGGTTAATCATGGAATATTCAATAAAGATAAGCCCGGAAAGGTCATGATTAAATTTGAAAAATCCGGCGATTCATTGATCGTGAAGATATTAGATGACGGAGTAGGTATAAACCATAACAAACAAAGAAAAAACAATAAATTGAAATCATCTAATATATTAAAAGACAGAATTTATTTTTTGAACCAATCCGGAGAATGGAAAATCAGTTATTCTGTAGAAGAAATATTCCCCGAAAATCAAGATAAAGGAACCGTATTCACCTTTCAAATAACAAAATTATGACAGCTAAAAAATATTCCGCCATACTCATTGATGATGAGAAATCGGCTTTGCTTGGATTGCAAAATAAAGTAGGTGAACTTTTTCCGCAACTTATGATAGAGGCCGTATTTCAAAAACCCGAAGAAGCCATTGAGTGGCTCCGGGAACACCAACCCGATATTGTTTTTTTGGATATTAAAATGCCGCGTATGACAGGGTTTGAACTTTTGTCTCAACTGGATAAAGTGGAATTTCAGTTGATTTTTGTCACCGCCTACTGCGATTATGCCTTGGAAGCCATTAAAAAATCCGCCGTAGGATATATCCTGAAACCCGTTGACGACGATGATTTAATCAAAGCCGTAAATAAAGCCATAGAAACCATTGATTTGAAAAAAGAAGCCGAACAAACCAAAAAAGTGATAGAACTCCTCCATGAAACATTAACCGAAACCAACAAAATAATTGTCCCCACTTCCAAAGGGTTTTCGTTCATTCATACCGACGATGTGATCAGAATAGAAGGATATGAAGGATATACTAAATTTCACCTCACTTCGGGGGATGAAATTGTGAGTTCCTACAATTTGGGAAAATTTGAAAAAAAATTAGATAACAAACTCTTTTTTAAATGCCATAAATCGCACATTATCAACCTGAAGAAAGTAACGGGATATGAAAACGAGGGATATATTTTACTTGAAAATAATCATCGAGTGCCCATTTCACGTGTAAACAAAAAGGTTTTCTTAAGGCTTTTCGAGTGATTTGACGGAAAAACGTACAGTAATTCTTCTCATAAATTTTTTTAATTTTTGATATCAAAGGATTAAATGATAAATCCTTGCTTTTTGTGATAGAAAAATTTTACATTTGTCCAACAATAATCAAATGAAAATGAATTCAATCACCCTGATAGATGGTTCCAAGATTTTGACCGAAGCGCTTGTCAGGTCGGGAGCGGATACATTTATAGGATATCCTATAACTCCTTCTAATCAAATGTATTCCTACGGAAAGCAAAGATTTCCTCTTTTTCTGGCCGCCCCGGACGAAATTTCAACCGCACAATGGATGGCCGGACTTTCCGCCACCGGACACTTGCCGGTGACATCAAGCGCCTTCCCGGGCTATGCACTCATGGTGGAAAGTATCAATATGATGTATTCCATGGAACTCCCTGCCGTTTTTGTTTTTACGCAACGATTGGGCCCCAGTACGGGTTCGGCCACTTCCGGAGCACAAGGCGATTTGATGTTCCTCAAAGGACTGATATCCGGAGGCTATCCGGTGCCCGTCTTTTCACCAACGGATTATGAAGACGCATGGCTATTGGCCAATAAAGCTGTGGAAACAGCCTTGAAATACAGAACACCTGTTTTTATCCTTACTTCCAAAGAGTTTGTAACCACGCAAAAAAGTTTTGATTTGAGTCGTCTGAAACCTTTGAAAAAATTTGAACACGTAAGAGAAATTTCAGGTGAATTCAAACCCTATAAACCCGAAAAAAATCTCACGCCCGCTTTTGTCCCCTTGGGCGATGATGAATACCTCACACGTTTTACGGCTTCCACACACGACCAGGATGCCAACATCAAAAAAAATGACCCTGAAGCACTGGAAAATACCATGCGCTTAAGAAAAAAATTGATTCAAAACCTGGACGATTTCTTTGTTTTTGATTGGGACAAAGAAGACACACCGGCTGAAACCTTGATTCTCACTTGGGGAATCACAGCGAGTGCGGCCCGTGAAGCTATAGAAAAATTACGCCGGAATGGAGAAAATGTTGACCTGCTTATACTTAAAACACTCTTACCGGTTTCACCTAAAGTTTATGAAATGCTTCAACCCTATAAAAATATCATCATCGCTGAAGAAAATCTCACCGGTCAATTGAAAGAAATTCTATTCGGTGAAAAAACCCCCGGAAACATACATCAAGTAAACAAAATAGGGGATATGATCACTCCGGAAGAAATCATGAAAACCGTTCAAAACTTGCAATCATGACAACAACTGTTCAACCCAAATTATTAACCGATAAAAAATTTCCCTTCTGTCCGGGATGCGGACACGGGATTGCCATAAATAACCTCAATAAGGTTTTAATGGAATTGGGCTATCATCCCGAAGACATCACCGTGGTGAGCGACATTGGATGTAGCGGATTGATTGACCCTTTATTTGCCACGCATACCATCCACGGATTGCACGGCCGGTCACCGGCCCTCGGACTTGGGGTGGCCATGGGATTGCAACAAAAACCCCGTAAAAAAACCATTGCCTTCATAGGTGACGGTGGTGCCACCATAGGCTTGCAACATATCTTGGAGGATGCCCGTAGAAACGTGGATATGACTTTAATCGTTTTGAATAATTTACTCTATGGCATGACCGGCGGACAAATAAGCGGACTTTCCACTCAAAAATACAAGGAAATCATAGATTTTGAAAAAGACATTCCTCCCTTTGATATCATCAAACTGGCCCATGCATCAGGCGCACGCTATGCCGCGCGTGTCAATAGTCCAAAGGGCATGAAAGATGCACTCAAAAAAGCCATTGAAACCCCCGGTTTTTCCATTGTGGAAATTGCCAGCTTATGTCCTTCCTACGGCGTGAAACGTTTAAACGACCTCATCGAATTGATGCATACCGAAGAAGAATATGAAAATCCGCGCCCCGAAACCCAAATCAAATTTGAAGAAAAACCTTCCTTATTTGATAAACAACCCATAATCCAAAAAGAATTTGACGCTCCCATCAAGGAACGTAAAGGCGTCATTTTAGCCGGTTCGGCAGGTGGAGGCGTTCAAAGTGTAGGTAAGTTTTTGGCAACCGCAGGCATCAAAGCCGGACTACATACCACCATGAAAGGCGAATATCCCATCACCGTAGGCACCGGTTTTTCAGTAGCCGAAGTCATACTCGATCCGCAAACCATCCACTATACAGGATTACAACATCCCGATATAGCCGTAATTGTCACTGAGGACGGGTTGAACAAAATCAAAAACCGGATCGGCCCGGACACCAAAGTTTACATAGACGAAAAACTTGCCGGAGAATTGGACATAAACGTGAAAGAAAAAATAAGCCTGCCTTTCAATAAAACAGTCAACCGGAAAAGTGCCATGCTTTTGGCAACGGCCTACATGTT
>JALVDN010000174.1 GCA_027008965.1 Flavobacteriales bacterium
AAGCCTCCCGGATGCAGATTTTCCGGAAAATCATTGTTCCCTCATCGGTTGTCTGGGTCATCAGCGCATTTAAAATAAATGTCGGTTTTGCTCTTTTAGGTGCCTTTATCGGTGAGTATATTTCCTCGTCAGCAGGCCTGGGCCATTTGATTCTTGTGGCAAGTGGCCTGTTTGATATTTCACTGGTCCTTACCGGTGTATTTATGATGATAGTGATTGCGCTGTTGCTGAATTATATTGTAGGGAAAATAGAAAGACCGTTAAAAAAGGCGGTTGTAAAATATTTATAAAAATATGAATATTATATGATTAAAAATAATCCTTCATTTGTCGATTTAAATGAACAGACCACCTTTTGGGGTGCTTTGATGAGTTTGGATGAATCGGAACTTAAAAGACAAAAAAGTATCGGACTTTCTGTATTAATTCACTTAAGCCAGTTTATTGATAATATTGTTTTGGATAAAACATTAGGAATCATTAAGCCTTCAGTGATTGATGAGTTCGGAAAACTTTATGAAGAAAGTTATATTATTAAAAAATTAGGGAATGAAAATAAAATTATTAAAAGTTATGAAATTGATAAGAAATATTTCGACTTGAATGAAGATTTTATTAAAAAAGCGATGGAATCTTTTATTAATGATTTTAAATATTTAAAAAAAGATAAATTGTACCTTTTGCTAAGTTCAAGGGGGCAAACTTATAGTTTATTAAGAAATATAGCTGATAAACATAAAGATAAACTTGGTGAATTGCAGAAAACACAGTATGAGATTGCAATAGAGTCTTTAAATAAAGAAGATCGGGAATTATTTTTCAAACAATATTTATCCACGTCATTTTCAAAAAATGAAATAGTAAAGATATTTCATTCTTATTTTAGGATAAAACTTTATCAGTTTCTATTAGAAAAGAAAGTTAATGGGATGGGGACAGAATATGAAAATTTCACCTATTCTCCAAATCTTTTCAGGCAAGATTTTGTAGAGCCGATTTTTAATGTAAAACCTTACCCATCTGATGTAAAAAAACTTATGGTTGAAAAACTTAAAAGCCTTTCTTTTGAAAAATATAAAAAGAAACCAAATGAAAAAAAAGATGTTGATGATGGAGAAATCTTTGAAAATATATCTCCCATATTTATTTATTGTTTAATTAACGCAGAACATCCTAAAGATATTCTTGAAAATGCATTGGAATTACGTGATCATAAATTTGCTAAGAAAGCAAGAAATACTATAGAAAAGTTTATAATAGATGATAATGAGAACAAAGACAATTTTAAAAAAAGTAAATTTTCTCAAATTGAGTTTGAAATTTTGAAAGCTACTGAAGATTTAGATAATTTTTTACGTGCCGAATTACTAAAAAATAGTATATTTAAAGGGGAAATAGCTAATTTTAATATATCATTATCTATTAAAATTACAGAGCTTATTGAATTTTCAAGTGGAATTGGTTATGAACTTTCAAAAAATGAATATAATATAAAAAAATATGTAACAGAAGAAAGTAAGAACCTACTTATATTTATGCAGCCTATTATTCAAAAGGCTTCTAATATTTTTTCCGTAAAAAAGAAAATTGAGGAAGTTTTTAATTGTAAACTTTATAACGATCTTGTTTAAAAAAGTTTTCTTTGTATGTTATCGATCAAAAGAAAATACAAAAGCTTTTTAAGTTCAAAAGAGGGTACTGGATTATACAATGATTTTAAGAATATCCTTTATGGGCATCCGGATTCGCTTATTGCATATTTTAACCACCATTTCCTTTCCGATGAATTTGTCCCGCGTAAGAGAGAATTAAATATCTGTGATATTGGTGGTGGCGATGGAAAACGAATCATCCAGATTCTTAAATTTCTACATGAAAGATACAATAAGCGATTTCATCTAGATTTCATTGAACAATCTTCCGTATTTTGTCAATCGTTCCAAAACAATCTCCATAAAATAACTCCGTATTCAGCGGTTAACATTCAAAACTGTCTTTTTGAAGAAGCAATATTTACCCGAAAATATGATCTAATTTTCTTAATACACAGTATTTTCAGTCTAAAAGATAGCAGCAATATCCTCAAGTTATTACAGTTACTAAATCCGGGCGGTAAAATCATTTTATTTTCAAATGCGGCTGATAGTTTTTTGGGTATTCTGAAAAAGGAATTGGACAAAGGATATCCGGATAAGCGATTTGAAATAAATCATGTAAAGGAAAGCCTCAATCGTCTCTCCATCAATTATAGGTCATTTCAGTTTTATACAGAATGGTCTATACCGCAAAAAGAAGTGTATCCCAAAATATTAACCATCCTTCAATGGCTCTCCCTGGATCGTTTTTCATTGTTTCCGGAATATCGAAAACAAGAAATATTCGATTTGGTTTTTAGCATGGCGACATTCAAAAACGGGAAGTATTACTTTAAAGAGAAGGAAGAAATAGTTATTATTTATGATAACCAGAAAAATTGATAAAATCGTGGCATTTGTAATTTTTCAAATAAAATAAAACGTTTATAATCCCGGCGAAAAATGGTAATGAAACTTATTAAATGGATTTTGCGAGGATGGCCAGTATTAATTATTGTATTTCTATTTTTTTTACAGTTGGCTTTGATTAATTGTTTTGGTCTTAATGCGAAAACTATAAATAAAACTATATCTTTATTCGCACAAATTATTGGTGGGCTATTAGTGATATATTCGATTGATTCAAATATCGGAATTATCAAGGGCAAAAATCTTAAAGAAGAGTTAATATCTTATATTAAAGAATTTCCTTTATTTAAAAAGTCAGTTGTAATGAGTGAACATGTATCAATTTCATCAAAATCTGCTACTAGTATTAAAGCTATTGTTGTACGTAACCCTAAAACTATTGATGAAAAAATAGATTATCTTCAGGAACAAATTGAAGAGATAAAGAAAGAATTAAATCAAAATGTTCATGAGCTACGTAGGCTTTGCTGAAAAACTCATTATTTTATAAAAAACAGTTGTTTAAGATGTGTAAAATGGCTAATCTGTGCACAAAAAACGAACTGAACCCATAAAAAAGCGTGCACCAGAG
>JALVDN010000175.1 GCA_027008965.1 Flavobacteriales bacterium
TTTCAAAAACCACATGGAATTCGGAGAATACATCCGGAAAAAAACTTACCTCCTTTCAAAACCCTTCGAAAGGCCAACCGAAAACAAATCTTTCTTCAAATGGTTTAAAAAAAACGAAAGAAAAATTATTGACCCTGTGCCTGTGGAAAAATTGATAACCGAAATTGAAAAACTCCGCCGGCAAAAAAATAAAAAACTTCTCTCACGCGGACATTATGAGGTATTTCTTGCCGATGCAGACGAAATTCCCAATATCCTCAGGGAAATTAGTCGTTTGAGAGAAATTACTTTTAGAAAAATCGGCGAAGGAACAGGCAAACATTTGGATTTGGATAAATATGATAAGTACTACAAACACCTTTTTCTATGGGACAATGATGCGAAGAAAATAGTGGGTGCGTATAGAATCGGTATAGGCTCGGAAATATATAAAACCAAAGGCGTGGATGGTTTTTATATTGCATCACTTTTCAAATTTGAACCCGAATCACACTATTTATTAAAAAATGCATTGGAACTCGGAAGAGCTTTTATTGTACCCGAATATCAGCTAAAGCCCTACCCTCTATTTTTGCTTTGGCAAGGGATTCTTTATACCATACTTCATTATCCCAATCATAAATACCTCATTGGAGGCGTTAGTATAAGTGATAAATTTTCGGATTTCACCAAATCGCTCATGATTGAATTTATGAAATCACATTATTACGATCCGTTCTTGGCCAATTATATCAGGCCCAGAAAGGAATTTAAGGTCAAAATAAAAGATGCCGATAAAGATTTTATTTTTGAAGAAACACATAATGATTTAAACAAACTGGATAAAATTATTGATGAATTGGAACCGAATTATTTACGACTTCCCGTGCTAATCAAACAATATATCAAGCAAAATGCCAAAATCATTGCTTTTAATGTGGACCCGGATTTCAATAATAGTATTGATGCATTGATGTATATACGTATTGTAGATATCCCGGAAAAAACCATTAAACCCATCATAGAAGAGTATGAGAAACAATTTAATCCTTGATTCAGGTCTTTCGTTGATTATCTTCTTTTTCACGGTTTTGACAATTCCGGCTCAAACATCTTCTTCAAGATGGGTAGATATGTTTTCTTATCTCTATATAACTTCTTTTCAAGTACAAGAAAACAAGTGGTACGTTGCATCGGAAAATGCAGTGTTTTTTTTCTATCCCCAAACCGGTGAATATAAGCGTTTCTCCACCATTCAAGGTATAAACAGTGAGCGAATAACCGTTTTATTTTTTCATCCGGCAACCGGTCGTACTTTTATTGCCCACCGGGACGGTCATATTGATATTATCCTCCATGACGAAACCGTTCAAAAAGAAAACGGTCTGTTTCTTTCGGCCATTCCTTCCGACAAGAAAAAAATATATGATGTGGAAAGTGTGGGGAATAAACTTTATTTGGCAACGGATATCGGAATCAGTGAATACCATATTGATTTGTTAGAATTTGGTGACACTTTTTATATTGGCAACGGAGGAATGGAATTAAAAATCAACGACTTGATTTTGCATGATGACAAACTCTATGCCGCAACCCAATCGGAAGGTATTAAATATATCAATGAATCCAACCCTTCTAAAGCCGATTTCTATGCTTGGAACCAAACCGGAAATGGAAACTGGAAAAAGCTTTTTGTTTTCAACAACATCGTATTTGCCGTACAAGGAAATAAAATCTATCGGATTGAACCCTCTTTGACTCAAGTCTATCAAGCTCCAGCCGATATTAAAGATGTGGCCGTAAATGATACACACATTTTTATAGGATTGCAGCAATCCATATTGCAACTGGATGGAAGTTTTAATCTGCAACACACTTTTTATCCTTCAACACAATATCCTTTTAAGCTCAACAAACTTCAAGCGGATAATCAAAACATATTTTTGGGAACCCATGAACACGGAGTTATAAAAATTCAGCTAAATGACGGTTCCATGCAATCTTTTCATCCCGATTGTCCTTTATATAATTTCCCGTTTGCCGCCGATATTTATGATGGACATATTTGGGTGGTCTATGGTGATTATGATGAATTATATAATCCTTTTCCGTTGGAACATTACGGAATCAGCCGTTTCATAAACAGGCAATGGAATAATATTCATTACAATAAAATAAATACAACCACGCTTACGGATGTAAAAATAAACCGTCAAGATACATCTCAAGTATTTGTAGGCTCTTTCCATGAAGGATTATTGGAGTTCCGCTCCGGTCAAGTTTATCAAAAATATGACCCTACCAATTCAACCATTGAACCCATCATTTTAAATTCGGGCCCTTATCACAGCTATCGTATCAGTCCGTTATTATTTGATGACGACGGGAACCTTTGGATGTTTCAAGGGCTGGTGATGAATGAAGTCCATAAATTCAGTCTGCAAACGGGACAATGGCAGGCCTATTCTTTTTCATCATTGATGAACAGTGCATTCAACGAAGGAGCGGCAGATATGCAATTTGATAAAGATGGGAATTTATGGATGGCAACACACCGCCTGGGCGTAGTGGGCCTCAATCCCGAAACCGGAGATTTGGTTCAACTGACCGAGAATAATAACATTCCATATGAAGGAAACTATAGAAACACACAAGCCACGGCCATTGACAAAAACAATATCCTTTGGATAGGCACGCTCAAGGGCTTGCGTATACTTAGAAATCCTTCACGAGCATTCACCGATCCGCAAATACAAGCACAACCCATCATCATTGAACTTGCCGAATTGGAAGGTGAAGATAATCAAGGCGAGGAATTACTCAACAACCAACAAATCACTGAAATTGTAGTAGACGGCTCAAACTATAAATGGATCGGCACATCCAATGCAGGTGTTTTCTACTTCAATGAAGACGGCCAACAAACCATTTATCATTTCACCAAAGAAAATTCGCCGCTACCGGGGAATGTTATTTATGACATAAGCGTGGATCCCATAAGCGGAATGGTTCTTTTTTCCACCGATAACGGACTCATCGGTTTTAAAAGTGATGCCACCGAAGGAAAAAATAATCTG
>JALVDN010000176.1 GCA_027008965.1 Flavobacteriales bacterium
CCATGGCCATTCCTTTAAAAAATATTACGGGAAAAAATCGCAGGTTTTTATTCATTCTTCATTTTATTGATTAAATCCTCAAATTCCGAATCAGCAGGGTGATGCTTGATGGCAGCAGATAAAATTTGTTTGAATAAGTCCAAGTCGCCCGTTTTGATAGCCGTATCCAACCACTCCAAAAAAAAGGACTTTTCCCTGTATCCCAATTCAAAACTTTTCTCAAAAAAAGATTTGGCATCGGCATAGCGTTTGAGTTTCATCAAAATCCGGGCTTTATGATAGTAGAATCGTTTGGTTTCAATCATTTCCAAAGCTTGGTCAGCAGTTTCCAAAGCTTTTTCGAGCCGGTTTTGGCGTAAATATCCGAAAAGAATATTTTCCCAAGCAGGCAGATAGGTTCGGTCTTCTTCCAAGGCTTGATGATAGAAATCCATAGCTTTGTCTTCCATCCCCATTTTTTCAAAATTCATTCCGGTGCGGGTCAACAGTGAAGCGGACAAATCGGTGAATGTAAAGGCTTTGAACAAATATTCATTGGCGGTGGCATAATCGCCCAGTTCTTCATACATTTCCGCCAGGCCGAGATAGGCCGAGAGATATTCCTCATCAATAGAAAGCGCATATTCCCATGCTTTTCGGGCATTTTTAAAATCCTTTTTCCGCATAAAACAGCGGGCATAAGCATCCCACGCATTTTGATCAAAAGGGCGATGCTTTAAATATTGTTCCAAGTACGAACTAAATAATTCATCGTTGGGGTGCTGTTCAAAGAAATTGACAATCAATTTAAAATCGTCCCGGCTTATCCAACCTAAAAATTTGTTAAACAAAATATTGATCCATTTGAGCGCTTCGGGAATTTTGTTTAGAACCGAACAAACAAAAATCAAATCAAATACAAAGTTCCGGTTTTGAGGATAGATTTTTTGAAGTTTTCTGAGAAGTTCATATTGTTTGGGATAATCCCCTACCGATTGAAAATATAAATATTCGTAAAAAAGAATAATCCGGTGCTCCGGAAAAAATTTCTTAAAAAAACGGATATGCCTATAGGCTTCTTCTTCCTTTCCGGTATCCAGTAGATATCTTACTTTTAAAATGTGTAATACATAAGCGTCAGGGTCTTCTTGCAATCCCCAGTCAAGAATTTTTTCAACTTTGGAAAATTCACGCATGCGAATAAAATGATGGCCCAAAGTAGCCCATTCGGTGGGTGTGAAATGATATTCGGTCCGGCCCTCCCAAAAAGCATCAAAACGCATCAAAAGATTAGTCAAATCCATATGAATAACTTACACGTAAAAATACAAAAGATTTATTCAAATTGAACAAATCACTCGTTATGATAAGGCAACCCCTTGATAATGGTCAAAGCCCGGTATAATTGTTCGGCAAAAACCAAACGAACCACCTGATGAGAAAAAGTCATGGGCGACAATGATATCTTATCATGGGCACGCTTATACATTTCCTCCGAAAAACCATAAGCCCCACCCGTGACAAAGACCAATCTTTTGACTGATGCACTCATTTTTTTCGCTATATATTCTGCAAATTCAACAGAAGAAAATTTTTTGCCTTTTTCATCCAGCAAAACCACATAATCCGATGCTTGCAGGTTTTTTAAAATAAGCTCTCCCTCACGTTTTTTCAGTTCATTCACCGGGAGCTTCGAAAATTTTTTGGGCACATCAACCTCTTTGTATTCCACGGAAAACATTTTTTTACTGCGCTCCACATATTTTTGAATCCACTGATAAACACATTTGTCTTGTGTTTTAGCCAGATGTATAACCAAAATATTCATGAGGACTTTTCAATGCAAAGCGGAGTGGTTTTCACCAATTCCAAATCAAATCCTTTGATGGCCACTTTGTCAGATGATTGTTTTTTATGGGTCAAATAATTGATTTTGCCCACACCCAAATCATGTAAAATTTGAGCGCCTATTCCATAATCTTTTTCATCGGGTTGGATGGGTGGAATTTCATCCTTGCCTGCAGCCAAATTACCTGCATATTCACGGATGCGTTGTTTCATCTCTTCCCAGTTGCGTTTGTTGAATACAAATGCAACGACTCCTTTCCCCCGGCGGTTGATATAATCAAAAAAGGTGGCAAGATCTTGATCTACAGATTTTTTGAGGATATTCAACACATCAAAAGTGTGGGTTAAAGAAATAACCCTAACCGGCACGATATCTTCTTTGGACCATTTTCCTTTGGTCAATGCAAAATGAAGGTGGTTTTTATTGGTTTGTTCATACACATGCATCCTGAAATCACCAAAGCGCGTTTGCATATCAAACTGCTCTATTTTTTTGATGAGCGAATCCTTTTCCAACCTGTATCTAATCAAATCTTCAATGGAAATGATTTTGAGCCCCAGCTTATCCGCCAATTCTTTCAGCTGAGGCAGGCGCGCCATAGTGCCGTCATCATTCATGATTTCCACAATCACGCCGGCAGGTTTCAGTCCGGCCAACCGGGCCAAATCAATAGCCGCCTCCGTATGACCTGGCCGGCGCAGAACGCCTCCGTCCTTGGCACGCAACGGAAAAACATGTCCGGGTTTCCTGAAATGATAAGCGGTTTTACTTTCATCAATCAATGCTCGAATGGTTTTGGCACGATCTTCGGCCGAAATGCCGGTGCTTACATCATCCCCAATCAAATCCACCGAAACCGTAAAAGCCGTCCCCAGCGGGTCTGAACTTTGATCCACCATTAAGGGCAACTTCAAAGCGTCGGCACGCTCTTCGGTGATGGGCGTACAAATCAGTCCGCGACCATATTTGGTCATAAAATTGATGATTTCAGGGGTGATTTTTTCGGCCGCCGCCACAAAATCGCCTTCATTTTCGCGATTTTCATCATCCACCACAATCACCACTTTGCCTTGACGAATGTCCTCCAGGGCCTCTTCAATGGAATGGAGTTTTATTTTTTTACCTTCCGCTTGATTCATACGGCAAATTTAAGGGAAATATTTCAGGTGAATTATTCATTTTTTTATATTTATTAAAACTTATTTTTAGATGA
>JALVDN010000177.1 GCA_027008965.1 Flavobacteriales bacterium
AAGCGGTGACCAACCCCGAAAGGACTATTTTTTCCATCAAACGTTTCATGGGAAAAAAATATTCCGAACTGAAAGAGAAAGGCGAAATTGACCGTGTGCCGTATAAAGTGGTGCAAGGACCTAATGATACGCCTCGTGTGATGATCAACGGCAAGGAATATACACCGCAAGAAATTTCGGCCATGATTTTGCAAAAACTCAAAAAATCGGCCGAAGATTATTTGGGCCATGAAGTGAAAGAAGCGGTTATTACGGTTCCGGCCTATTTTGACGACGCACAACGTAAAGCCACCAAAGAAGCAGGCGAAATTGCCGGATTGAAAGTAAGGCGAATCATCAACGAACCTACGGCTGCCGCATTGGCATATGGTTTTGACAAAGCGCAAGGCGAAAAGAAAATTGCCGTATATGACTTGGGTGGTGGAACTTTTGATATCTCCATTTTGGATATTGGTGACGGTGTGACCGAAGTATTGTCAACGGCAGGTGACACACACCTTGGCGGTGATGATTTTGACCAAAGAATCATAGACTGGCTGGCCGATGAATTCCAAAAAGAACATGGAATAGATTTGCGTAAAGATCCGATTGCGTTGCAACGTTTGCGTGAAGCCGCCGAGAAAGCTAAAATTGAATTGTCTTCTTCCAGTGAAACCGAAATCAATTTGCCTTATATCACGGCAACCGAAAGCGGACCTAAACACTTGGTGAAAAAAATCACCCGTTCGCAGTTTGAAAAACTCACCGACGATTTGGTGAAGAAAACCATGGAACCGGTCAAAGAAGCTTTGGAAAAAGCCGGACTGAAACCATCGGACATTGACGAAGTGATTTTGGTGGGAGGTTCCACACGTATACCCAAAGTGCAAGAAGAAGTTGAGAAATTCTTCGGCAAGAAACCGGCTAAAAACGTCAACCCTGATGAAGTGGTTGCCATAGGAGCCGCTATTCAAGGAGCCGTGTTGAGCGGTGATGTAAAAGATGTGTTGTTGCTGGATGTGACACCGCTTTCCTTGGGTATTGAAACCATGGGTGGCGTATTCACCAAATTGATTGAAGCCGGAACAACCATTCCTACCAAAAAATCGCAAATATTCACCACGGCCACCGATAATCAGGAAAGTGTTGAAATTCATGTGCTGCAAGGAGAAAGACCTTTGGCCAAAGACAACAAAACCATCGGTAGATTCCATTTGGACGGAATTCCACCCGCAAGAAGAGGTGAGCCGCAAATTGAAGTAACCTTTGACATTGATGCCGACGGTATTATCCACGTAACGGCAATGGACAAAAAAACCGGCAAGAAAAAAGATATCCGTATTGAGGCTTCTTCAGGATTGACACCCGAAGAAATTGAAAGGATGAAAAAAGAAGCTCAAGAAAATGCCGAAAGAGATAGAATAGAAAAAGAAAGAGTGGAAAAACTCAACAAAGCCGATGCAACCGCTTTCCAACTTGAAAAACTGTTAGAAGAACATAAAGACAAATTGACGGATGCAACCAAATCGGCTATTGAAGATGTGGTTAAGGAACTTAAAGAAGCCTTTGATAAACGCGATGCTGACAAAGCCGATGCAGCAGTGAAAAAAGCCGAAGATGTTTTGAAACAAATTCAAACGGACATTGCTAATGCCGCTCAAGCACAAGGCACACAAACTACGGGTGAAGCGCAAGGCGGTCAAAGTTCTGCATCGGGAAGTGGAGGAGATGACGTGGAAGATGTGGATTATGAAGAAGTGAAGTAATCATAGCATAGCAATATAATTGAAAGGCGATACAATTCTTTGTGTCGCCTTTTTTATTTTTTTATTAAATTGATGACTCGTATTAAGGGATGAAAATTGCATTTATCATACCGGTATATCAACGGGAGGAAGAACTCCGTGAATTGTTGGAGAGTTTTTCATATCTTTTTGTGCCTAAAGACTTGGATTGGGAAATAGTCATTGTGGATGACGGATCCGATCCGCCTTTGGAAAAAACGGTTCAAAATTTCAAATTGCCCATACGATATTTTCATATTCCTAATTCCGGACCAGGATATGCCCGTAACTTCGGAATGAAACAAAGTGATGCGGATTATTTTGTGATTTTGGATTCGGATGTATTACTGCCGGAGGATTATTTGTTGAACTTAAAAAAATATCTAAATCAATACCCTGAAATGGATATGTTCGGCGGACCGGATGATGCAACCGAATCATTTACCCCTTTTCAAAAAGCCGTGAATTTGATTTTAACTTCACCGTTCACTACTGGGGGTATACGTGGCAACAGGAAAAGCATTTCAAAATATGTTCCACGGTCTTTTAATATGGTAGTGAAAGGAGAAGTTTTTTTTCAAACAGGTGGATTTGGAAATATCCATCCGGGTGAAGATCCCGAGTGGGTTTATCAAGCTTGGCGAAAAGGATTCAAATCAACATTTCTACCAGATTTAAAAGTGTTTCATAAGCGCAGGCAAAACATTCAGCAATTTGTCAAACAAATGTTTAAGTTCGGTATGGCCAGAGCATATTTGAATAGTAAATATCCGGAGACACTCTCGCCGGTTTATTTTTTCCCTTTGTTTTTTGTAATATTTTTTTGGGTTACGATTTATTTTACCATCAAAGGTAACGTCATTTTTCTGTATATTTTAACTTTTTATTTGCTATTATTTAGCATAGATTCTTTGATAAAAGGCTATTCACTTCAAACCATTGTGCTAGGAATCATTTTATTTTTATTGCAAATGCATAGTTACACTTTGGGTTTTCTTTTAGGAACATTTAACAATTTTTTAACTCTTCTCGGTTTTCATGAAGAAAAAGTTTTTAAACCAATATACATGAAATCTAAATATGAAAAACAAGCCTAAAATAATATGTATTACAGGTGGTATAGGAGCAGGAAAGTCAACTATTGCCCGGTTGTTTAACAAATATTTCGGGGTTCCGGTTTACAATGCTGATGAAGAGGCTAAAAATATTATGTATCAACCGGATGTTAAAGAAAAGTTAACAAGTATTTTCGGAAAAGAAGCATATCATGGCAACAGCTTAAATACAAAATACATAGCGGATATAGTTTTCAATGATAAAGAAATGTTAAAAAAACTTGAAAAAGTGGTACATCCCCGGGTGGAAAAACATTTCAAATTATGGTATAAGAAACAAATGTCGCCCTATGTGATATTGGAAAATGCTATTTTGTTTAAAAGTAAGATGGATGGGTTATGTGATAAAATCATTTGGATTGAAGCGCCGGAGGAGTTGAGAATAAAACGTGTTATGGCCCGTAATAACTTAAGCAGAGAAAAAATAAAAGAAAGAATAAAAAACCAACCGGATAAAAATTTATACCAAGAAAAGGTTGATTATTTGATTGTGAATGATGATTCTATAGAAAAAATGTTAAATGAAATAACCACCTTACATAATTTGTTTACAAAATAAAAATCTTTAATTAATTTCCGTTCTATCATTATTTTGTTCTCTATTTTTTAAGATATAAAAGGAAAATATATTTTCCTTTTCTTGTGTTATAACAAATTTTAACTTAATTTTGTATTACAAAATGAAAAATAGATTTACATATATCATTCTTTTTCTTCTCGTTTCCTTGGGAGGAGTCGTGGTATATTATATTCAAAAAGAAAAAAATATAGCCGTTGAATTGAACAAACTTAAAATAGCAAATGCGCTGAAGAGTTTGGAATATAAAATAATCTTGGATGACCTTAAATTTTTGATTAACAATAATGTATTAAAAGATCTTCCGGATCAAACTAAGGAGTATATTTTGTCTAATACGGCCGATTTTTCAAGTCAAAAAGAATACTATTTGCTCAGAAATCAGCAAAACTATAATGTTACAAAGCAAGAACTTTTGAATTTGTATTGGGCTAATTCCGAGATAGTGAATAAAATTCCTCTTGAAAACCGGTTAGATTATCATAGGTTGAAATTAATGGTGGATGATGCACTTGAAAAACAAAATATTTCAATTCCTTTCAAAATTGCCGTTACAAATAATAATTATATCACCAAATTGAGTGACCCTTATTTTAATGACTTGCACGCTTATGAAATTGTTTCTTATCCTTTATTCAACCATGTTTCACATGCAGACAATTTTGATTTGATTGTAGGCGTTGAAAAAAATAAACTTATCGGTGGATTTAACTTTATTCAAATCATTGCTGTTCTGCTGGCTTTGATTCTATTTTCATTATATCTCCATGTGGCTTCTCAATATACCAAGCTGGTTAAGGTTTCCGATATAAAAAATGATTTCATCAATAATATAACACATGAATTTAAAACGCCTGTTGCATCCATTAAATTAGCTTCGGATTTTCTCAGCATTCCTTCGGTTCAAACCAAACCCAACCAACTTATGCATTATGTAAATATTATTAAACAAGAAAATACACGTTTGCTCAATCAAATTGAAAAATTATTGACGCTTTCCAAAATGGAGCAAAACAGTATTCTTTTCAACATGGAAGAAGTAGATATGCATGCTATCATTGCGGATTCAATAAAGCAACTTGAAATCCTGTTCCAGGAAAAAAATGCAAAGGTTATAACCCGGCTACATGCTCAAAATGCAAAGATAAAGGGCGATGCCTTCTATCTTCAAAACCTTTTTATAAACCTGTTGGATAATGCCTTGAAATATTCGGATAAAACACCACTGATTGAAATTATTTCATACAACAATGAAAACAAAGAACTTGTCATTGAATTTAAGGATAATGGTATAGGTATGGATGCCAAAGTGAAAAAACATATTTTTGACAAGTTCTATAGACGCCCCACCGGAGATATCCACAATATAAGAGGGCATGGGATAGGCTTGACATTTGTCAAACAAATTATTGATAAACACAAAGCCAAAATCTATGTGGACAGTAAACCCGGAAAGGGAACAACATTTACCATTTATTTTAAAACAGTGAATCCTAATTATAAAACATTAAAAACCTAAAGTTATGAGTAAACAAAGATTATTATTAGTAGAAGACGACCCTAATTTCGGGCCGATGTTAAGAGACTTTCTTAAACTTAATGAATTTGAAACGGAGTTGGCCACCAATGGGATTGAAGGCTTGGAGAAATTCAAAGCCGGACGTTTTGATTTGGTTTTGGTTGACGTGATGATGCCTTTCAAAGACGGATTTACGTTGGCTCAAGAAATCAGACGAAGAAACAAAGAAATTCCCATTATTTTCATCACGGCCAGAACCATGAAAGAAGATGTGGTGAGAGGTTATCAAAGCGGAGCGGATGATTATATCACCAAACCTTTCGATTCCGAAGTACTTCTCTACAAAATCAAATCCCTACTTTCACGCTCAGTCAAAAAAGAAGAGCCCAAAGTAGAAAGACAACAATTCCAAATAGGGGATTTCTTCTTTGATTCCAAACTTAGGATTTTGAAATATAAGGACGAAGACCCTGTCAAATTATCGCCCAAAGAAGCCAAACTTCTTCGGTTGTTGGCTGAATACAAAAATGATTTGCTCCGTAGAGAAGAAGCCTTGCGAAAAATTTGGTTTGATGATAATTATTTCACCTCCAGAAGTATGGATGTTTACATAGCCAAACTTCGAAAACACCTGCAAAAAGACCCCAATGTGGCCATTGTAAACATTCACGGAGAAGGTTTCAGGTTGGTTGATAAAAAAGATCAACAGTAGTTGAACTCCTGATTAATATGGAAGGAGCAATCAACCAATTATTCTATTCTCATGAAATAAGAGGGAATATAGTTTTTTTTGATTTATTTGAAACCGGGCATATAGCCAAAGTATTGAGAAAAAAAAACGGAGATTTGATTTGGGTAACCAATGGGGAAGGTGGATTGTTTAAAGTCAAAATAAGCATATCCGGTTCCAAAGAAATAACGGGTGAAATTTTGGATGCACAATACTTCCCATTGCCGGAGAAAAAACTACATCTATTTATTGCTCCGCCCAAATCTTCAGACCGTTTTGAGTGGTTTCTTGAAAAAGCAACCGAATTGGGTGCATATCGTATTGTGCCTTTTTTTTCATTACATTCGGTTCGAAAAAAACTCAAAACAGAACGCTATGAGAAGATTTTGGTTTCAGCCATGAAACAATCGCTCCGGTTATTTAAACCCAAATTGGTATCACCGGTGGATTTAAAAGATATTCCCATTCATATTGAAGGAAAAGCATTTATAGCTTTATGTGATGCGGATTCCACTTATCTTTCCGAGTATATCAAATCCCGAGAGGCAAGTATTGTTATAGGTCCTGAGGGTGGATTTTCTTTGGAAGAATTTGAATTTTTTAAAAAACACGGCTTTAAACCGGTTCAATTGGCCCAACAGCGATTGCGAACCGAAACAGCAGGTATAACAGCAGTTTGTAAGTTTTTCAACTGAAAATAACTTTGATATGATAAAAAAAATAATACGATTTGTTTTTTGGACCGCTTTGCTATTATTTGCTATTTGGTGGTATATGAAATGAATGCGGAGAGGGGGGGATTCGAACCCCCGGTCCGCTTGCACGGACAACGGTTTTCAAGACCGCCGCATTCAACCGCTCTGCCACCTCTCCAGAGAGCCTTGCAAAAATAAGTAAATATCCTGTATTTTTCAAGTGGAAAATAGTTTACTTCCTAAACATGGAAGAAACTCTTTCGGCTTTTTTTCCTTCGGAATAATCATAAAAACCTTCTCCCGATTTTACACCCAATTTACCCGCTTCAACCATATTAACTAACAAAGGATTAGGGGCATATTTGGGATTTTTAAAACCGTCATACATTACATTCAGAATGGCCAAAACCACATCCAAGCCGATAAAATCTGCCAGTTGTAGCGGGCCCATCGGATGATTGGCACCCAATTTCATCACCGTGTCTATTTCTTTTACGCCGGCCACACCCGTGTAAACCGCTTCAATGGCCTCATTGATCATGGGCATCAAAATACGGTTGGCAACAAAACCGGGATAATCATTTACCTCCACCGGAACCTTGGACAATTTTTTGGAAAGATATAAAACCGTTTGAACCGTATCCTCAGAAGTAGAATACCCTTTTATCACTTCAACCAGTTTCATCACGGGAACGGGATTCATAAAGTGCATACCAATCACTTTCTCAGGCCTTTGGGTTTGAGCGGCAATACGGGTGATGGAAATACTGGATGTGTTAGTGGCTAAAATAACATGCCCGGGTGTCCATTCATCCATGTTTCTAAAAAGTTTGAACTTGATTTCGGGGTTTTCCGTGGCGGCTTCCACCACAAAATCCACACCTTCCAAACCCTCACGCAGATTATCAAAAGTATGAATATTATGTATGGTTTTTTCTTTAACTTCCTCATCAATCACTTCTTTCTTTAATAGTCTCATCAAATTTTTTTGGATGGTTTCCATGGCTCGCTCAAGGGCACTTTTGGATACATCAATCAAGCTGACTTCATAACCGTTTTGTGCAAAAACATGTGCAATACCGTTGCCCATGGTGCCGGCACCTACTACGGCAATTTTTTTAATATTATCTGGGTTCATATCTTATTGAATTTTATGTTGATCAAAGTTAATCAAAACAGCTCAAAAAATAGCTGATAAAATGCAATAAAAAAATCCCGCCGGGTTTTGGGCGGGATATGATGTTTTTTGATTGACCGGATGATTTATTCCGCAGGCGGAATTCTCAAAACCTGTCCGGGATAAATCAGATCAGGGTCTTTGAGCATAGGTTTGTTAGCTTCAAAAATCAACATGTATTTGTTGGGGTCGCCATAAAATTCTTTGGCGATTTTACTCAAGTAATCTCCTTTTTTAACCGTGTAGAATTGTGCTTCGGGTGCGGGTTCGGGTACATTTAACCTGTCGTCCACCTCGGCAATACCTTCGGTGTTTCCAACAACCAAAATAACCTTTTCACGTGTTTCTTGATCAGGCACATCTCCAAATACCAATGCTTTGTCTTCTACAATGACAATGTTCAAATTTTCTACAGGCAATCCCAAACTCAAAACCGTTTCTTTGAGTTTTTGTGCTTTTTCAAAATTGAGTTCTTCAGGTGATTTACCTTCTTCTTTACCGAAGAGCTTCGCTCCGGCATCTTTGATAAAACTAAATATTCCCATAATTATGATTTTTATGATTTACATGCAAGTTAATAAAAATTAACGAAGTCGGTTTTTTATTTTTTTGAATTTGGAAACCGCTTTGCTTTTGGGCCAAATATTATTTTGTGTATTGATATCTGCGGTCAATTCTTCAGGATCTAATTCCACCTTAACTATTTTTTTATCCGTAGCCAAAAGTTTTTTAATCTCGTTTCCAAAACGCCATATTTCCGCCGGATAAATTTTGGTTTCCGACGTATTGTCTTCATAGGTGATTTTCAAAACAATAGGCATCACCAATTCACCGTTTTGTCGGATGGTTACTTGATAAAAATATTTGGCGCGTTTCAAGTCGGTCCATTCCTCAATCTGATATTTTTGTTTCAACAAATGTTGCAAGTCCTGCATCTCCGCCAACCAATCGGATTGTTTTTTCATGGAAGGATCAAAATCCGGACTGTCTTCGGAGATCAAGGAAACAAAGGGAGGCAAATCTTCCACTTTGACGCCGTAGCGTTTGGCCATGTTTTTAATACGTTGCGTGGGTTTATTGGTAATGTAAAATCTTTTCACATCCACAATTTCCATATCGTTTACAGCTGTGGTGAACCACCAACCGCGCCAAAACCAATCTAAATCCACCCCACTGGCATCTTCCATGGTCCTGAAGAAATCGGCAGGGGAGGGGTGTTTGAATTTCCAACGGTTGGCATAAGTTTTCAAAGCAAAATCAAAAAGTTCATGACCCAAAACCAATTCCCTTAAAATATATAGGCCTGCGGCGGGTTTCACATAGGCTGTGGCACTCCGGTTATACATTTCATCCGAAGCGGTCATGATGGGACGCATCTTGGATTGATCGCCTTGCAGAAAAGGAACAATGTTTTTAGGGAAAGCCCTTGAAGGAAATCCTTTTTCCCATCGTTGTTCGGTGAGCAATTGAACAAAGGTATTCAAACCTTCGTCCATCCACATCCATTGTCTTTCGTCCGAATTGACAATCATGGGAAACCAGTTGTGACCCACTTCATGAATAATCACCCCAATCATACCGTATTTGGTTCGTTCACTGTATTTTCCGTTTTTGTCGGGCCGGCCGAAATTCCAGCAAATCATCGGATATTCCATGCCTTGCCTGAAAGCATTCACCGAGATGGCCTTGTGATAGGGATAATCAAAAAGAATATCCGAATAAGATTTCAAAGTATGCGCCACCACGCGGGTAGAATATTCTTCCCACAACGGATTTCCTTCGGGTGGATACATGGAAACGGCCATCACTCTCCGGTCACCGATTTTCACCGCCATGGCGTCATAAATAAATCTACGGGAAGCGGCAAATGCAAAATCCCGCACATCTTTGGCAACAAACTTCCAGGTTTTGGTTTTGACTCGTTCCGGATTTTGAATTTTTTTCTTTACATCCTCTTCTGAAATCACAATCACCGGTTTGTCATAACTTTCCGTAGCCTTGATCCAATTTTTATAAAACTTTCCAAGCACTTCCGACCGGTTGATCAAATGACCCGTTCCGTCCAAAACAAAATCCGCCGGGGCCGTGATGTTTACTTCATATTTCCCGAAAGGTAATGCAAACTCTCCGGTGCCGATAAATTGTTTGGTTTGCCACCCTTCTACATCACCAAAATAAGCCACGCGTGGAAAAAACTGGGCAATAATATATTCTCTTTCACCGTCTTCAAATTCTTCATAACCCGAGCGTGCCCAATCTTCGGTGAAATTGTTGATGTTATAGCGCCATTTGATATAAATTTTTGTTTTTTCGCCCGGGAGCAAAGCTTGTGGCAAATCCACCCGCATCACCGTGTGGTTGATAACATAATGTAAAGGATTTCCTTTTTCATCCGTCACTTTTTCTATTTGATATCCGCCTACATAGCCTGCTTCCGTAAATTTGGAGACAAACTTTCCGGGGCGGAGCATCACATTGTCTCCATCAGAAGAAACCTTTTCCGAGAACGAATCGGGAGCACGCCGGTTTTGGTCCAATTGAAACCAAATGTATGCAAGCGTTCCGGGGGAATTATTGGTATAAGTCACCGTTTCCTCACCCAATAAAACCGGTTGTTTCGGATCATCCACCAGCTTGATTTTCATTTTATAATCCGCCGTATTTTGATAATATTCCGGTCCTGGCTTTCCGTCGGCCGTACGATAAACATTGGGCGTAGGAAGTAAATCATACATTTGACGGAATTTGCTGGTATTATCATGACCCTTGGGAACTTTAACTTCTTGGGCATTATGAAAACTCAGAAAAAACAACAGAAATAAAACCGCTATTCTTTTCATGGGTGCATTTTTTGTTTCCGTAAATCTACATCTAAAAATTGTTTTTTAAAAATAAAACCCGCTGATTTTGTTTTTTTCATTTGGGCGCCTTATGGCGTGCTCCGTTTAAATCTTTTTCGGCTCAAGCCGTTTTTGTATAGTGGTTTGCGGGGTCTCACCACCTTCGTGTTGAGCCTCCTCAACCACACAAAAACTCGCTTTCGCTTTCAAAAGGATAACACTGCGCCCGCCGGCGCGGAGATTCCTCGTCGCTTCGCTCACTCGGAATTACAAAGTGCTACTGATTTTATTGTAGGAGAGTGTGTCATTTCGTGGGAGCGAGCCGCAGGCGAGCGACGAGAAATCTCAAACAAATTTGACAAAAGAATGAGATTCCTCGTCGCTCCGGCATGCGCCGGAACTCGCTCGGAATGACAGTGCGCTACTGATTTTATTGATATTTTCTTTGTCATTTCGAAAGCGTTGCGAAGCAACGACTGAGAAATCTCATGC
>JALVDN010000178.1 GCA_027008965.1 Flavobacteriales bacterium
AACAGTTCTCCCGTGCTTGGTGTAGTATTTTAATGAATCGTTTATTTTGATACTGTCTTGATAGAATAGTTCTCCCGAATAGTATCGTTTATTGAAATCCTCTTCATATTCTTCAGCATGCCCTTTTTTGTAAGGCCTTTGTATGGAGCGTCCGCTTGGGGTGAGGTATTTGGCTGTGGTGATGCGCACAAAGGAGCCGTCATCCAGTTCCACTTCTCTTTGAACAAGTCCTTTTCCATAGGACCGTCTACCGATAATGACGGCCCGGTCATGATCTTGAAGGGCGCCCGCTACTATTTCACTTGCCGATGCCGTATTTTCATCTATTAAAACATAGAGCGGGCCTTCTTCAAATAATCCTTTACGTGAAGTAAAAACATTTTGCCTTTTTTTGTTGTTAAGGGTTGAAAAAATAAGTTTTCTTCCGCTTAAAAACTCATCGGCAATGCGTTTGGCTTGTTCCAGGTAACCTCCCGAATTTCCTCTTAAATCAAGCACCAAAGAAGTCATGCCTTGGTCCAATAGCCGGCGAAGCGCTTTTCTTAGTTCTGCATGTGCCGTATTGGAAAAGGTTTCAAGTTTGATGTATCCCAAGGTATCATTCAACATAAAGGCGGCGGGAATGCCCGGAATTTTAACCTTGCCTCTTTTGAGGGTGAGTGTGAAAATACTATCCAATCCTTTTCTGTACACTTCCAATTCTGCTGTTGATCCGGCCTCGCCTTTCATAAGTTTTACAATGCTGTCATAAGACAGGTTTTTGCCGGAGATGGTGTCATGATTTATTCTCAAAATCCGGTCATAAACTTTTAATCCGTATTTTTCAGCAGGGCTCTCGGGAATAATGCGCTTGATGACAAAGGTGTCGTTTTCAACGGCAAATTCTACTCCTATTCCTTCAAAATTTCCGGCCATGGTTTCATGTACTTGTTTGGATTCGGATTTGGGGATATAAACCGAATGCGGGTCCAATTCGGCCAAGATTCCCGTGATGACTTTATCCGTGATACTATCCATGTTAATTTTATCCACATAATTCTCTTCAATAAACCGGATGAGTTTCTCCAGTTTATCCTCACGTGAACCGGAAATTTTTATTTTTTCGTTGGGATAAATCATCATCGGATGATGGCTGGAAAAATTCAGGTAATATCCTATCCACATGCCCCCTAGAGCCATGAACAGTGCAAAAAGCCCCCAGCGAATATGTATTTTGTCCGGATTATTGTTCATTCGTCATTTAACTCTTTGATTCTTACTACTTCCACACCTGCTTTTCGCAGGAAATCCAATCCACTGTCATCTTTGTACGGCTCATGATAAACCACTCTCCTGATACCCGATTGAAAAATCAGTTTACTACATTCTTTACAAGGAGATACGGTGACGTATAAAGTAGCTCCGTCACTACTTTGTGTAGAACGTGCCATTTTGGTAATGGCATTGGCTTCGGCATGCAAAACATACCATTTGGTTTTTCCTTCATCGTCTTCACAAACATTTTCAAATCCCGAAGGGGTTCCGTTATAGCCGTCGGAAATGATCATTTGATCTTTTACAATCAAAGCCCCTACTTGTTTTCTCTTACAATAAGAAAGCTTAGACCATTCTTGGGCCATGCGCAAGTAGGTGACGTCATAACGGTGTTGTTTTTTTTTGTCCATCCGGATGTATTATTTTTCACTTCAATAAGGAATGTAACAAAGATACGGCATATCCCAATATAAAAAATGAAACCCCTGTTGTCAAGTTTTTGGATGAAACTTTAAATAATTTTTCTGCTACACTTATCAAGCTTAAAAAGATGATAATGACAACCAATTGACCGGCTTCCACCCCTGCGGCAAATCCCAATAGCGGAATCCATTTTTCTCCTATTCCCGATACGGCCATTTCAAAAGCGGAAGTAAAGCCCAAACCATGTATGAATCCGAAAAATAACGCAAAGACCCAATGTGTGATTTCAATTTTTTTCTTGTCTTTTTGGATGATGTTAGACAGGGCGGTTATAATGATGGTCAACACAATGGCTATTTCAATATATTTGGATGGAATATGAAGAAATCCATACATACTCAAAACTAAAGAAGTTGTGTGGGTGATGGTGAAAAGGGTGATTAGAAAAACCAATTTTTTCAATTCTTTCAGTCTGAAATGGACGGTCAATGCCATTAGAAACAGCATGTGATCTATTGCACCCGTTGTGATGATGTGCTTCCAACCGATTTTTATGAATAATTCAAATGTATTCATCCTTGCAAAGATTTTTTATTGGCTATCATACGGTCTAAAAAGAGTAACAAGGCTGGTAAAAGTAAAAGATTTGAAAACATGGCCACCAACAGCGTGAATGATACCAAACCGCCTAGTGCTTTAGTGCCGCCATAATCCGAAATAAGGAACACCAAAAACCCGAAGAACAAAACGATGGAGGTGTAGAACATACTCACGCCTGTTTCGCGAAGCGCCAAAATGACGGATTTTCTAATATGCCATTTGTGTTTTTTGAGCTCTTCGCGATATTTGGTAAGAAAATGTATGGTATCATCCACCGAAATTCCCAGCGTGATGCCGAAAATCAAAATGGTGGAAGGTTTGAGCGGAATGCCTAGATAGCCCATCAAACCGGCGGTCAATAAAAGTGGTAATAAGTTAGGAATCAGTGAAACAATAGTAGTTCTTACGGACCGGAACATATAGAAAATCACTAAAGATATAAGCAGTACTGCCAGCCCGAATGATATTTCCAAATTTTGCAGCAAATATTTGGTTCCGGCTAAAAACAAGCGGGCTTGCCCGGTCATAATAACATCATATTTATCTTTGGGGAAAATCTTTTTCTCTTTGATATGCAGAAAATTTTCAACCCGTTGCATTTCATCAATATCAATATCTTTCATGTAGGTGGTGATGCGAGCATATCTTCCGGTGGAATCCACATAGGATTGAAGTAGATTTTTCCGGGTTTTGGTCTTGGTCAGATAGGGTAGCATGAAG
>JALVDN010000179.1 GCA_027008965.1 Flavobacteriales bacterium
CCGAAGTAGTTGTGAAGACCTTAAAAAAATTATCACGGGGAAATGTAGAAACCATTCAACAAAATCCCAGCCGATTTATTCACAAAGCCCCCAAATTGAATAAAGATAATACCCGAATAAATTGGGATGAAAACGGCGAAAAAATTGAAAGATTTATAAGGGGATTATCACCCTATCCGGGTGCATGGTCATGGTATAAAATCTCAAAAGACTGGAAGAAAATTAAAATTTTTTTGGCTGAATTTCAGCCTGAAAAACACAATTTTTCACCTGGAAAAGTTGCTTTTTTTAACAAAAAGTTGAAAATTGCCGTCCCTGACGGATGGATTCTTCCTTTGCGAGTTAAACCCGAAAGTAAAAAAGAAATGAACATACAGGATTTTATAAACGGAATAAAATCAGTAGAAGAGCTAACTTTTAAATAGTAACGTTTTTGACTGATATGATTTTATAAAAGCCTAATTTTCATTGTTTTGGATGATTTAATAAAATTTGATATATTTGGACTGCATAAACCATTAAAATTAGTACTATGAACAAGACCCAGTTAGTAGAAGCCATGGCAGCCGATGCCGGAATCACCAAAGCTCAAGCTAAAAAAGCTTTGGATTCATTCATGGATAATGTTGCTAAAACCTTGAAAAAAGGTGGAAAAGTTACCTTGATAGGTTTCGGTACATTCTCCACTGTAACCCGCAAAGCACGTGAAGGACGTAATCCTGCAACGGGTGCCAAAATTAAAATTCCTGCCAAAACAGTTGTAAAATTCAAAGCAGGATCCGAATTACAAAAAGGACTTTAATTTAAAAGTTTCAACCCCCGACAAAACATCCTCTTGTTTGTATGAGGATGTTTTTTTATTTATATTTGATAATATGAATGAATTTAAAGGTAAATTATTGGTTGCCCAACCCAGACTTCTTTCCGATCATTTTTTTTCTCAGTCGGTAATTTTCATTACGGATGAACACGAAGAAGGGAAAGTAGGATTTATCATCAATCGCCCTACACCTATTCTATTGACAGATGTTTTAAAAGATATTAAAACCGGATTTCAAATTTGGCAAGGCGGACCGGTTTCAGATGATAATTTATATTATCTCCATCAAATTCCTGAACTTCTACCGGGGAGTATAAGAATAGATAAAGATTATTATTGGGGAGGTGATTTTGAAGCTTTGAAATTGGTTTTGAATCAATATGGCGAAGAATTAACCGGTAAAATTAAATTTTTCTTGGGTTATAGTGGATGGGCTCCCGGACAATTAGAGCACGAAATCAAAGATGGAGCTTGGTTTGTTTTACCTAATATGTTGGACATATTCAATATAAACCCCAAAAACTTGTGGAAAGAGATGCTGATCAAGGCCGATCCTCGCATGGAATTTTGGAAAAATGCCCCTGTAGACCCTTCGCTGAATTAAATAGGTATAATTTTTGATTTAAGTTGAATAAATTCCTGCCCATGAAAAATTTAATTTTTATAATAACGGTATCTATATTGCTTTTGTCTTGTTCCGGTATAAAATATACATATGATAGAAGTACAGATTTCACTAAATATAAAACCTTTGTATATATAAAAAAAGGAATGTATCAATCCAAGCTTCCTTCGATTTATAAAAAAATAATTGCCGAAGAAGTTCATTCTTATATCATCAATGAAGGTTTAAAACCGGCATTCGATCAACCGGATCTTATGATTGATATCATCCCCGAGTTTCATAAAAGAATAGATGTATATCCTTCACCATATGGCAAAAAGGTATATAAAAGCAAGGAAGGAACATTGAGTATACGTTTTTTGGATGCACGTACCAATAAGATTATTTGGGAAGCCAAAACCTATTTGAAGTTTAAAAATAAAAAGGAATTAAGTTTAAGGTTACGGAAAAAATTAGATAAAATTTTTACTCATTATCCCCCTCAAAAAAATTAAAGTTATTCCTCCAAAAATTCTTCTATTCTCTTTATAAAATCAGGATTTTTGAAAGATAAAATCTGATGAATATGTAAGCTGTCGTCAATTAAATAAACCAAATTTTTTTCTGTTTGTAAATAAGGTATTCTATAATCATATTCAACAAAATAGTTTTGGGTTTTGTTTAAACTATTATTTTTTATTTCGGAAAACCATTTCAAATAATCCGGGGAAAGAGATACTTTCAGCAATATAATTTGATTACCGTATTTATTTATCAAATTTTGTATTATTTTAAGTTTTTCAGGATGTTTAAAAAGTTGTGTACTCCAAGGTACAAGAATGTTGCGAGGATGTTTAGAGAGAATTTGAGTCAATGTTTTATTATTAAGAGCTGTATCTAAGACTTTGAGAGAGATAATTTTTTTATCAACAATTATCATCTTATAGTTATTAATACTTTGAACAAAATGATATTTATGAGATTTATTCTTAAATAATGATGTTGTCAATAAAGTTTTAAACTCATGAAATTTTAAATTAGGATATTTTGTTTTTAGAAAAACATCTCTAATTAAAAAATAACTAATAACTTCAAATAGTGAATTATTTGAAACTTCAGTTTTTATCATATAAATGTATTTTTCTATATTATCAATTGAATCGAAATTATGCTTTCCGAGTTTATTAGTAAAATAATAACTTCCCAATAAGGCCTGATAGTAATTGGGTTGTTCTGATGACCAATTGGGCGTATAGTTTAATGTATAACGGAAAGATTCATCCTTATAAAATCTGTACTTTTCATAAATGATCATATCCCAAATATGCAAATAATCCCGGATAATTCTTTTTTTGTTGTTATCCCTTAACAAATGACCGTTTTCTGAAACAAAATCAGAAAAAATTTTTTCTTTTACTCCAGCGTAATTACTTACAATGGCCTTTAAATCGGAAGGGTTTTCATAGAATTCAACATTTCCTACATCTTCCAACATTTGTTTGTCCTGTAATAAGATTGATGCCAATAGATTGTTGA
The DNA here is from genome assembly GCA_027008965.1 of Flavobacteriales bacterium. Taxonomy (GTDB): domain Bacteria; phylum Bacteroidota; class Bacteroidia; order Flavobacteriales; family Flavobacteriaceae; genus JAADED01. The sequence continues at coordinate 2,961 of JALVDN010000179.1, forward strand.
AAATAGCCTCATTACCAGCATAATGGATGGTTTCATCAAAATATAACGCATTGAAATAGAGGGCGATACTATCATGCGGTTCTATGTAGAAATGACCAATATAATTGCCGTATTTAAAATTGTATAATACGGGTTTGTTTATATCTGTTTCCCATTTGAATTCATTATTAGAATTGATTTTAACCGTGTCGGCATCATCTCTTGACAAAGTTTTGAAAAATAACACTACACTATCGGTTGGCATGGAGATTTTTCCTGCCACAACGGTTTTGGTTTCATGAACATTACACGAAGTGATGAAAAAGAAAATAATAATAATTGTAATAATCCGGAATATCATCAGGATTTTCTACTGGTTTTGCCTATAGTTACATTATAAATGAACAAACCTATGAAGGTTGCCAATCCCACCCCGGCCATGACATACCATATATCCCCGGGATGATAGGTATCCCACAAGGTTTGTTGTAATTCTGAAGTGCTTACACCCAATTTTTCCGCCGCTTGCGCAAAAATTTCCGCTCTTTTTATTTCGGTTTTGAGCGAATTATCAACCACACCATTATTGTTCATCACTTGAATACCTTCCGTGGTGTATGTAATAAGCTGTCCGGCTTTATCTTTGATTTCTATACCTTTATCTTGAAGATATTTAAAGAGTAATGTGATCTTATCGGATTTTTTTTGATATAAATTCCCCGAAATAATTCCGGTCAGGAAATTAGCCGCCGCTATGGGCAAAAAGTATGTTCCCATATAAAGTGCTTCCTTGCCTTTAGGTGATATTTGCGCGATATAATCGGAGAATTTGGGGTTGGATGTCATCTCTCCTATGGCAAAAATCAATATTCCGAGAATCGTATAAACCGGATTGTTTGTATAAAATGACAAACCTATACCGAAAATGGTAATGAAAATTCCGGCCATCATAGCATTAATGGCTTTCCAACGAAGAATAAAATAGGAAACAAACATCTGAAGAACCATAATGAAAAAGGCATCCAGGTTAACAATTTGTTCGGGATTGATTTGTCCTTGATCATTTTTCAATGTATTGGCCAACCAAGGAAGAATGGAATGCAGAATCTCGTAAATACGCGTTGTGTCAACCCAATCGTCTATAAAATTGGGAAGTGTGTAAAAAAGCTGATTAAACATGAGCCAAAATCCAATCATGATGATGAGTAGTACGGTGAGCCGCATATCTTTGAGCGCTTCAAAAATGTTATAGAGTGAACGCTTAATAACTTCTGCGGCCGATTCTTCAATTTTTTCTCTTGCTGGCTCTTTAAAAAACAGTAGCACAATTAAATTTAAAAGGATAGCCAATGAAGATGACAGAAAAACAATGTCCCAGCCAAATTTATTCCTGAGAATTCCTACAAGCAATGGACCGAAAAATCCTCCTATGTTTACCATCATGTAAAAAATCCCGAAACCGAATGAAGAATTTTGTTTGTTAGTAGTTTTGGTTACAATAGCTGAGGCTACAGGTTTAAAAAGTGCGGCTCCAAGGGCAACATATAGAAAGACGGAAAACACTGCCCAGTATCCGGTAACTTCACCCATGAGAAAATAGCCGGTCATGAGGATGATGTAGGAAATAGCCAACGTAAGTTTATAACCTATTTTATCAGCCAATGCCCCCGTAAAAATGGGGAGCAAATAAAGAATCCCCGTAACATAACTCATTATATCGCCCCGCTGAACGGATGAAAATCCGAGTTGGTTGGTGAGATAAAGCCCCAAAACGGCAAATAGACCATACCACGCATAGCGTTCCAAAAGCTCAAATATACTGGCAAACCAATAGGCTCTGGGAAATGATTTAAATAATCCGATAAAACCGAGTTGTTGTGTTTGTTCCTTTTCCATTTTTTACTGTTCTTTAGAATTTAGTGAATTCCTTTCATGGCTTTGTTAAGTAGCGGAGATAAAACGAATAATAATAATGCTGTGGCCAACATCATCAGGCTAATGAATGGATATAATTTGATATCCCACCCTAATTCATGAATTTTATGCATGAAGGATTCCAACATACCTGCCACATAATTCCCGGCAGCAAAACTGGCCATCCAAAGTCCCATGACCACCGATACCATTCTTGCGTTGGCAAGTTTTGTAATCATGGATAAACCGATAGGTGATAGCATGAGTTCTCCTAATGTAAGAATAATATATACCACAACAAGCCACATAGGGGAAACCAATCCCACTTTTTCGGCTTTGTTATCACCAATGCTCATAATATAAAATGCCAATGCTCCCAACAATAGACCCAACACAAATTTAATACTGGTTCTCGGATTAAGTTTTAAAGCATCCAATTTAAGCCACATAACAGAGAAAAGAGGCGCAAAAATCAATATTGCAAAGGGATTCACGTTTTGAAACCATGAGGCGGGAATTTCAGGTCCTCCTGATAAGTAAGCCCAAATGGCCAATAAACCGAAAACACCAACTCCATATAGTCCCAATTTACCAACCGGTGTTACTTTTCTTTTCTTTTCTTCATCATCCGAGTAAATATTGATGTATAGACTGATTAACCATAGACCCAAAAAAACACCTGCCGCAATGCCGAGATATTTGATATCAATGGTTTTTAAAAAATCGGGTGCCCAGACCGGATCCAGTTTCCGGTCGGTTTTTTCTTTGGCAAAAAGATTCATGGTTCCACCGGCTTGTTCAAAACCCGCCCAAAAAGTGATATTAAAAATAGCCAAAGTGATGATTACCCCCATTCTGCTCCAATCCGTATTCTTGGATCGTAACATCACAATAAGCATAAACAAAACACCTATGGCAATGGCTACAAGAACATAAAGTTTGGCTTGTTGAGAAAGAAAAGATGTTCCCAAAATTAAAAAGGCTAAAATAACAACTACACTATATGGGATAAATTTTTTAGTCCACTGCTGACCATCAATTCCTTTAATAATAACAAAACCCAATCCAAGTGCCAAAGCCAAAAACCCTATTTTCATGATGACGGATGTGATGGTGTCCGGCAATGCACTCCAGGCAAAAATAATTAAAACCGTTCCCAAAGCAAGACCAATAGCATAGATAAAAATCTGAATCCAGTCTTTGGCATCCAAACGTGTTTTATTTGTTTCTCCCGGAGGCAAACCTTTGTCTTCCAGGGTTTCTTCATGAAAATATAACCACAATACGCCGATAATCATTCCAATACCGGCTGAGAAATAACCCCAACCCCAGAAAACATTTTCGCCCAATGCACCAGCTATAAAGGGTCCTAAAATGGCTCCCAAGTTAATCCCCATGTAAAAAATATTGAAAGCGGAATCTTTTCTGGGATCATTATCATCATAGAAATCTCCAACAATAGTGGAAATATTAGGTTTGAAAAATCCGTTACCTATAATTAAAATTCCAAGCCCCAGATTAAAAATGGTTCGTCTCAATTCCATATCCCATCCCCACCAATGACCGAATGCACTTGCGGCTAGCATAAATTGACCGATGGCCATTACCAATCCACCAATGTAAACGGTTTTTCTTTTACCTAAAAATTTATCGGCAACCCATCCACCCAAAATCGGAGTGAGATAGACCAATCCTGTAAAAATAGCATACAATGCAAGCGCTTCTTCTCTTGGCAAGCCGAAACCTCCTGTGACTAACTCGGCCGTGAGGTACAGCGTAAGAATGGCTCGCATACCGTAGTACGAAAACCTTTCCCACATTTCAGTGGCAAACAAGGTGTAAAGAGCTTTGGGGTGTTTTGTTTTGGCGTTATTCATAGTATTTTATTTTTTCAAATTTTCAATTAAAAAAGAATATATCAGTTTGTATAAGTGAATTCGGGTTTTTCCTCCGTAAATTCCGTGATTTCTATCCGGATAGATCATCATTTCAAAGGGTTTATCGATTTCTTGCAGTCTTTTGGCCAAGCGCATGGAGTTTTGAACATGCACGTTATCATCGGCGGTTCCGTGAACAAGCAAAAACTTCCCTTTGAGTTGTTCTGCAAAATATAAAGGCGAGTTTTCATCATATCCTTCGGGATTTTCTTGGGGCGTTTGCATGTAGCGTTCCGTATAAACCGTGTCATAAAAACGCCAGTTTGTAACCGGTGCCACGGAAATGGCAACATCAAAAATGTCGTTGGCTTTTAAAATGGCGTTGGATGCCATAAATCCTCCGTAGCTCCATCCCCAAATTCCTATCCTGTCAGGATCGGCAACACCTTGTTCAATCAACTGTTTTCCTACTGCTTGCAAATCTTCGGTTTCATATTTCCCTAGTTGTTTGTAGGTTATTTTTTTAAAGGCATTTCCCCTTCCTCCTGTTCCGCGCGTATCCACGCCCACAATAACAAAACCTTCTTTAACCAATAATTGATGAAAGAAATCATTGGCGGAATGCCAACTGTTTCTAACGGTCTGTGAACCGGGGCCGTTATATTGTGTGATTAAAACGGGATATTTTTGATTTGGATTATAATCTGCAGGATAAATGATGTAGGCATTCAGATCGGTTTCTCCATCGGCGGCTTTGAAATGGACAAATTTTTTGGGTTGAAAATCTAAGGCCTGGACTTTTTTCAAAAGTTTACTATTGTCTTTTATAAGTTTGACCTTTTCTCCGGAGGTAGATTTTCTCACTGTAAACTCATAAGGTTTGTCCACCGAAGAGTAGGTGTGAATAAAAAATTTGAAATCCTTGGTAAATTCGGCGGATGATGTCCCATTGGCAGGAGTGAGTAATTTTTTGTTCTTTCCTTTTAAATCAATACTGTAAACAGCCCTGTTGATAGAACCGCTTTCGGTGGATTGATAAAATAACCTTTTTGTTTTGGGATCATAGCCGTAGAAGTTCGTAACATCCCAAGGTCCTTTGGTTATTTGTCTGATAAGTTTTCCGTTTTTATTATAATGATAGATGTGCGTATATGCTCCGGTGTCATTCGGCCACAAAAAACTTCCGTCCTTCAAAAAAACCAAATGGTCGGAATTTTCCAGTTCAATATATTTTTCGTCTTCCAGTTGTGTGAGCAATTTAGCCTTCCCCGAACGGACATCAACAGAGAAAAGTTTCAATAAATTTTGATGCCGGTTCATGGTCATCACCAGAAATTCATCTGCGTTTCTTCCTTGAAAAATGCGTGGAATGTATTCATAATCGCCCAATTCAATTTGTTTGGTTTCGCCAGTTTCAAAATGAAAAATATGAAAAGTAACTTTAGAATTATTTTCACCGGCTTTGGGATATTTAAAAGTAACTGTTTGCGGATAAAGCGCATCCATATATTCAATCATGGTAAATTCAGGTACTTGGGATTCGTCAAATCGTTGAAATCCCAAGTATGTCCCATTTGTATTCCATTCATAAGCCTTTACAAATGAAAATTCTTCTTCATATACCCAATCGGTTTTTCCGTTGATAATTTCATTTTTCTTACCATCCCGTGTGATGGGAGTGGTATCTCCCGTTGATAAATCTTTATAAAACAAGTTATTATCCTTAAAAAAAACAATTTTATCTCCCGAGGGTGAAAAGGTGGGAATTTGGATGTAATCCTCATCTAAGGCTTTCAATTTGTCTTCTCTTCTGTTATATAAATAATATTTCCCCCATGCCGAATACCTGTAAACCGGATGCCATTCGGAGGCCATAAGAATGTAATTCAAGTCGGGAGAAAAAGAGTAGTCATAGGCATACGGAATTTCGCGGTAGTTTTTGTTGCTAAACAAAGTCTCGGTTTTTTTCCACCTGAAAACATCATACACGTTGATACTGAAAACCCCATGTTCAAAATCGGCTTTCGTGACCAAATGACCTTGATAGGGTTCAAAACCATACAAAAAATCGGGCCTGAATTTACCCATCCAAATATCTTCAATGGTAAAGCTTGATTGAGATATGACCGGAGCGATCATGAAAACAAGTAACAATGAAGTAATAAGTTTTTTCATCATGTATATTATATATGCAAAAACAGACGTCAATTTATAAAAAAAAATTGTTATATGCTGTTTTGTTGAGCGAAAAGGCATCTTTTTTATTATCTTTGGTTTATATTTAATCTTGGAATAATTTTTGATACATAAATAATTAACTTAAAATTTCAAATGATGAGAAAGAATTACCTTTTTATCTTCGTATTTTCCTTTTTATTCATAACCGCTTCTGTCGCTCAAAACGGTTTTAATTACAAGTTTTTAATATCCGAAAACGGTTCTCCTTATACTAATTCAAGTGTAGATGTAAGATTTGAAATCTATCAAGGCACCACTTTGGTTTGGCAAGAAGAGCACACGGGTGTGATGACCGATACACATGGAATTGCTTCGGTTTTTTTGGGGGAAGGCACACAAACAGGCGGTTCGTTGACTTCATTTGAGGATATTGATTGGAGTATGGATCACACGCTAAATGTATTTTTTAATACCGGATCGGGCTACACACAATTGGTAAGCAATGAGCCTTTCAAATATGTTCCGTCTGCAAAATTTGCAAAGAAAGCCGGGGAAGTGGATTACGAGAATGTAAACAATGCTCCTGAAATTTTTTATCTTTTAAATACAACGGATGTAGCGCTCAATGTAAATGACGATATGTATCATTTGGGCAAAATGGCTTTGGGTATCAACAATTTCACCGAACCGGCCAAACTATACATTTATAACAATATTTCAGGCACGCAACACAGTTTATTTTTAAATATGGATGCATCGGATGCCTCCAATAAAACGGGAATAACCAATAACATTTCCGGAACGGGGGGCGGTATTATACGCGGATTAACCAATTACATTACGGCAGGCGGATCGGGAGCCCACATAGGTGTTAGAAATCATTTAAGTGACAATGGCGACGATACACGTGTGGGTGTTCATAATCTGATGGCCGGAAGCGGAAACGGTTTTATTACCGGTGTTTACTCGGAAATTACCAATACCGGAAACGGCTATCAATACGGGGTTTATAACAGACTGACAGGCACGGGAAACGGCTTGCACGTGGGAACCGTCAATTCCGTATTAGGTTCGGGATCGGGCGCTAAGTACGGAACCTATAATGCATTATACAATTCCGGCTCCGGTAATCAATATGGCGTTTATAATGAAATGAGCAATACCGGAACGGCAACACAATACGGAAGTTATACTACTTATATGTATTCCACCGGTTCGGGAGATAAATACGGATATTATGTGGAAATAGACAATGCTTTGGACGGTCAGCATTACGGGGTGTATGCCAATGTTCTTAAACCCGGAAGTTATGCAGGATATTTTTCAGGAGATGTTTACGTTTCCGGAAAACTAAAATCCATTGACGCAGGTGATGCGGATTTAAAAGCTTATTTATTCGGAGAAAGTGATGACAGTGGAAACATCATCACAAATGCTTCTACGGACGGCTTTTCCATTACATACGTCAGCACAGGTGTTTATGAAGTGAATTTTAACAATGCCTTTTCCTCATCCGATTCATATCATGTCATTGTAACAATATTGGGCAACAATCCCGGCTTTGTAACCGTTCAAAAATTCAATGATAAATTTACGGTAACTATCTTGAATACGTCATCAAATCCTATGGATGCTCCTTTTTCTTTTGTAGTACGAAAAAAATAAAAATAAAATAATGAAAAAATTATTATTTGTATTTATCGGATTTATATCGGGATTAACACTCCATAGTCAAACGGAAATCATCAAAACTTCTTTGGCTCCGGGAGGTGGTTCCGCCCAAAACGGAGCAATTGACGTTATCTATACAAGTGGAGAGATTTTTGTGGCAGAAATCGACCAAGGAACAACCCATCTTTCAGAAGGTTTTATCGGTGTTGATTTTTATATACAAATGGATTTGGAAGATTATCAAGCTTTGGAAGGAGTGGTGG
>JALVDN010000180.1 GCA_027008965.1 Flavobacteriales bacterium
GCGATGTGATTAAACCCGGCGTATCGGCCGAGTTGGATGAATGGCGGGCATTGCGAAGTAATGCCAAGAATTTTTTGAATGAAATTTTGGAGCGCGAAATTGAAAATACGGGCATTCCTTCGTTGCGCATCGGTTTCAACAATGTTTTCGGTTACTATTTGGAAGTCAGGAATACGCATAAAGACAAAGTGCCGGAAGGTTGGGTTAGAAAACAAACACTTACCTCATCAGAAAGATATATCACTGAAGAGTTGAAAGAATTGGAAACCAAAATTCTTTCGGCCGAAGAAAACATATTGCGACTGGAACAGGAATTATATGAAAAATTGCTGGAAGATATCAAAGCCTTTATTATTCCTGTGCAACAGAATGCGCGGCAAACCGCCCGGTTGGATGTATTGCTCTCGTTTGCACGCACGTCTTTAAAAAATCACTATGTCCGACCCGAAATAAACGAAGGTTATGCATTGGAAATCAAAGAAGGCCGTCATCCGGTGATTGAAAAACATTTGCCAGATGATGAAACGTATGTGCCCAATGATTTGTATTTGGACCGCGATACACAACAAATCCTGATGATTACCGGGCCTAACATGTCCGGAAAATCGGCTTTATTGCGACAAACGGCGCTCATAGTCATCATGGCCCAAATGGGAAGTTTTGTACCCGCCAAATCGGCTCAAATTGGTTTGATTGATAAAATTTTTACGCGTGTGGGCGCCAGTGACAATATTGCCATGGGCGAATCCACATTTATGGTGGAAATGAATGAAACGGCCAGCATTTTAAATAATCTCTCCGAGCGCAGTTTGATATTGCTGGACGAGATAGGGCGCGGGACCTCCACGTATGACGGTATTTCCATTGCTTGGGCCATTGCCGAATTTTTACACGAACATCCTACACGTCCCAAAACACTTTTTGCCACCCATTATCATGAACTCAATGAAATGGAAAAAATTTTCGAGCGCATCAAAAATTTCCATGTTTCGGTCAAGGAGTATAAAGACAAAGTAATTTTTGTGCGTAAACTTGTCCCTGGCGGAAGCGAACACAGTTTCGGTATTCATGTGGCCAAATTGGCGGGTATGCCTTCTTATGTCATTCGTCAAGCCGAAAAAATGCTAAAAAAGCTTGAAGAAAACTACCGTCCGGATGAAAACAAAAAGAAGATTTCAAGGGAAGACCCTGTACAACTCACCTTTTTTCAGTTAGACGATCCGCTCTTGGAAGAACTTCGGGATATAATCGTATCTTTGGATATCAATAATCTCACGCCTGTTGAGGCATTGAATATGCTCCATGAAATCAAATCCAAACTCATAAAAAAATAGTGTTATGAAAAAAATGTGGTGGTTTATAGTTGTTGTTTTGCTTATAGGCGCATGTCAAAATCCGGAAGAAGAGAGAAAAACCCGGGTAGAAGAAAAGCAAGTGGTGAAAGACGAATCGGCACTTCAATACAAAATGTTTAAAGTGGAAAAAGCAACACCACAAGAAGTGGCCTTCAAATTCAAAGATTTTTTAGAAGGGGAGGGTATGTATTATCCGCGTTTTATTGATTTTCATAAGGCAGCCCAAATAGATGAAATGCCCTTTGAAATGCGACCTACCATATTGGTTATTTTCGGAAATCCCAAAGAAATGGGACGATTGATCAATGAAAACCAGGAAACAGCTATAGATTTACCTTTTAGAATTTTGGTATATCAAGACCTCAATGGTGATGTGTGGGTGATGTATAAGGATTTCAAAGCTTTCGGAAAGCAATTTTTCTTGAGTGATCCGGATAAGATTTTGGATAAATATGCTCAAATATTAAATAAATTTGAAGCTAAAATAATAGAATGGACCACGAACAAAACGGCACTGTAAATACACTGGATCATTTTTTGATTCAAAGAAATTATTCACCGGTTCCGCTTAACCGTATATTTCTTCCCGAAGAACACACTGAAACTTCGGTTTTGCTCATTAGCCAAATGGAGATAAATGGTGTGGAAGGCACTTTTCTGGTGGATACGGGAGCTTCAGTGAGTATGATTGGAAAAAATGCAATGGAAAAATTCAATTTAAAATTGCATGACCGGGTTCCCGAAATAGAAGCCTACGGTGCCGGGCCCGGTGCATTGGAAAACGTGACCTTGAGTGAAACTTGCCAAATCCGGTGGGGAACAGTGCAATTGGAAAAAAATATGGTGATCATGCCTATTGAACATATCAACCGCCTGCTTCTCTCTATGGATGTGGAACTGGACGGTATCATAGGGAGTGATTTATTATTGGAAACCGGGGCGGTGATAGATTACGGAGCCAATAAATTATACATCAAACCATGAACAAAAGAAAACTTCTTGCTTGGTTTGTTTTCATTTCCGGAATCCTCATGGCCGGACTGCATTTATATCTTATCTTTTTCACGGACTTGAGGTGGCAAGACAAAAGCTTTTCCGGATTGTTGGTCATGACTGCATTGGCGGCCATAGCTGTCAGTTTCAAAGAAATGAAGCGATGAATAATTCCCATCCGGAAATCACTGTTGTCATCTGCACATACAATAGAGCCTCTCAATTGGAAAAGGCATTGGAAGCCTGGGCCAATCAATCAGCCGATACTACGTCGTTTGAAATATTAGTGGTAGACAATGGTTCAACCGATGTAACCCCCGATGTTTATAAGAAAATATCCGGAAGGTATCCTTCTGTGCAATGGCGATATGTTTCTACACCTATACCTTCGCTTCCAAAGGCCAGAAACCTTGGAATTTCCGAAGCAAAGGGAAAAATTATTGCCTTTGTTGATGATGATGCCATAGCCGGTGAAAACTATATTGAAAACCTATTGGAAAACATAAAACGTTTTCCTGAATTTTCTGCGTTTGGAGGACCCGTTTTCCCCTTATACGAGGGCGGCAAAGAGCCTGTTTGGATGAGCTCTTGGTTGCAAAGGATTTATTCGTTGGTCCATTT
>JALVDN010000181.1 GCA_027008965.1 Flavobacteriales bacterium
ATATTTGGGGATAAATGAATTTGCGGTTGCAGGACATAGTATGGGAGGCTATATCTCCTTGGCATTGGCGGAAATGTATCCCGAAAAATTATCGGGATTGATGCTTTTTCATTCCCACCCTTTTGCAGATGATGAAGCGAAAAAAAAAGCACGTGATTTGGCCGTTTCCAAAGTCAAGAAGGATAAAACCACATTCATCGAACAATCCATTCCCGGTTTTTTTGCTCCCGGAAACCAAGAGAAATTTCAAAACGAAATCAAAAAACTTATCCGGAAAGCCAGAAAAATGCCGGTTGAAGGCATCAGTGGTGCACTTCGCGGAATGAAAATCCGGAAGGATCGATCAGAACTATTTTTTTCAAAAACAAATTATATCAAATGGTGGGTTTTGGGCGAAAAAGATCCGTTGGTCAACGCACCGGCATGGTATAAACAGTATCAGAAAAACCCTCATGTTCAAATCCACATGCTTCCGGATGGACACATGGGTTTTATTGAAAACAAAAAAGAAGTCACGGCATTATTCAAAACATTTTTAAATCAAATTTATTCAGTATGAGAGATACGGAAATTTTTCATTTAATTCGAGCCGAAGAAGAGCGTCAAAAACGGGGAATGGAATTGATTGCCTCCGAAAACTATGTGAGTAAGCAAGTATTGGAAGCCATGGGCTCCATTTTGACCAATAAATATGCCGAAGGCTATCCGAATAAACGATACTATGGCGGATGTGAAATTGTGGACCAAGTGGAGCAATTGGCCATTGACCGTGTGAAAGAACTTTTCGGGGCCGAGCATGCCAATGTACAACCACACTCCGGTTCGCAAGCCAATGCTGCCGTATATTTTGCATTGATGAAACCGGGCGATAAAATACTGGGATTCGACTTATCCCATGGCGGCCATTTAACCCACGGATCACCGGTCAATTTTTCGGGGAAACTTTATCAAACCGCTTTTTATTCGGTAGATAAAGACACCGGATTGATAGATTATGACAAACTCGAAGAAACCGCTCGCAAGGAAAAACCCAAAGTCATCGTTGCCGGTGCATCAGCCTATTCCAGGGATATGGATTTTGCCCGTTTTCGTCAAATAGCCGACGAAGTGGGAGCCTTTCTCGTGGCCGATATTTCGCATCCGGCAGGTTTGATTGCCAAAGGATTTTTAACTTCTCCCCTGCCCCATGCACATATAGTGACCACCACCACGCATAAAACTTTAAGGGGACCTCGCGGCGGCGTGATTCTCATCGGAAAAGATTTTGAAAATCCCATGGGACTCAAAACCCCCAAAGGAAAAATCAAAATGATGTCTCAAATCATTGATTCGGCGGTTTTTCCGGGCATGCAAGGCGGACCACTTGAGCATGTTATTGCCGCCAAAGCCGTGGCTTTTGCCGAGGCACTTACGGAAGATTTTAAAAACTACATAGAACAAGTCATTAAAAACGCTAAAACACTTGCAAGTGCATTGATGGAAAGAGATTATAAAATCATTTCAGGTGGAACCGATAATCATATGATGCTCATTGACTTGCGAAACAAAAATATTACCGGTAAAGAAGCCGAAAAGGCTTTGGGAAAAGCCCATATAACCGTCAATAAAAACATGGTGCCTTTTGATGACAAATCACCATTTGTCACTTCGGGAATCCGGATAGGAACACCGGCTGTGACCACCCGCGGATTAAAAGAAAAAGATATGTATCTCATCGCCGAATGGATAGATGAAGTAATCTCCAAACCCGGTGATGAACAACATTTGGAAAAAATCGGTAAAAAAGTGGAAGAAATGATGAACGGTTTACCTGTTTATGCACAAATTTAATATATGAAAATAGCGCTTGCCCAAATCAATGTGATTATCGGAGATTTTGAAAACAATCTTCAAAAGCATATTCAATTCATCCGTAGGGCCATTGAAAAAAAAGCCGATTTGATTGTTTTTCCCGAACTGAGCATGACGGGCTATCCGCCACGGGATTTTTTGGAATTCAAGGATTTTGTGGAAAAAGCCAATCAAACGGTTGAAAAATTACTCCCTTTTTCCGAGAAAATAGGTATTATCGTTGGAGCACCTACCGTTAATCCGGTGCCGGAAGGTAAAGATTTGTTTAATTCGGCGGTTTTTCTAGCAGATGGCAAAGAAATCTATCGCCAGCATAAAACCTTACTGCCCACTTATGACATTTTTGACGAATACCGCTATTTTGAACCCGCCAAAGAATGGAAAGCCGTTACTTTCAAAGGAAAAAAAATCGCCTTGAGCATTTGCGAAGACATTTGGAACTTGGGCGACGAAAATCCGCTTTACACTGTCAATCCTTTGGATTTTCAAATGAAACAAAATCCCGATTTGATTATCAATATTTCGGCTTCGCCTTTTGATTATACGCATCCCGAAGAACGGATCAAAGTCATCCGGGCCAATGTGAAAGCTTACGGCAAGCCCATGATTTATGTTAATCACACCGGCGCTCAAACGGATTTGATATTTGACGGTACATCCATGGTAGTCAATCCACAAGGAGAAGTCCTAGTCAAAGCCAAAACATTTCAAGAAGATTTGATAGTTTTTGACACCGGAAAAATGAATCAACCGGTTTCAAAAATACAGGATGATTTCAACACCATGGAAATGATTTATCAAGCCCTTGTTTTGGGCATCCGGGATTATTTTGGAAAAATCGGTTTGAAAAAAGCCATCACGGGATTGTCAGGCGGGCTTGATTCGGCGGTTGTAACCGTTTTGGCCGTACATGCTTTGGGCAAAGAAAATGTAAGAGTGTTGCTTATGCCCTCCCCTTTTTCTTCCGAACATTCCGTGACGGATGCCAAACAATTGGCGGAAAATCTTGGAATTCAATACGATATTATTCCCATTTCCGGCCCCTTTGAAAAAATTTTGGAGGAATTATCTCCCTTATCAATCGGAAAAAACATC
>JALVDN010000182.1 GCA_027008965.1 Flavobacteriales bacterium
ATGGATGAAAACCTGAAAAATACGGATTATAAAAAGCTGGCTAAGGAAATAAAAGAAAATTCCATTTTAGCTAGTCAAGAAAAATTTGAAGCATTTTTGAAATTACCTAAAGAGAAAATGCAAGAAACCTTAAAAACCGATAGTGGACAAACTTTGGCACGGGCTTTGATTGGAGTGTATTACAACAAAATCAACCCCGATTACATGCAAAATAATTCCGAAATTAATAAATTGATGCGTGAATACATGCGGCTTCTTTTTAAAGCCTACCCACGGCAAAACTTTGTCCCCGATGCCAATAGTACTTTGCGTGTAAGTTTCGGAGAAGTAAAAGGCTATGACCCGCGTGACGGGGTACATTATGAACCCATTTCCACTTTGGATGGAATGATAGAAAAATACATTCCCGGGGATTATGAATTTGATTTGCCTGAAGAATTGTTGGCAATTTATGAAAAGAAAGATTACGGTAAATATAATGTAAATGGTACAGTTCCGGTTAACTTTTTAGGTAGCGCACATACAACCGGTGGAAATTCGGGCAGTCCCGCACTGAATGCCAAAGGTCAATTGGTGGGCCTTAATTTTGATCGCGTTTGGGAAGGCACGATGAGCGATTTATATTATGACCCGTCCATCTGCCGGAACATCATGGTGGATTTGAGGTTTGTTCTTTTTGTGATTGAAAAAATAGGTAAGAATCAGCGTTTGATTAATGAAATAAAATCAAAATAATGAAAAAAATATACCCCCTTATATTATTTTTGATTCCTTTATTGGGTTTATCACAAGAACCGGTCAACGGGGTTTTATACAAAGAAGGAAAGCAAATATTTGAAGATTTTCAAAAAGGAAATTTAGATGCCTTGGTCAATAGAATAGATCCTGAATTGGATGATGATTCCAAAAGTAATATAGCGCAAACCATTTTGCTGACAAAACAACAATTTGCTACCGTGATATCAGGTAAAAGTGTAACATTATTAAATGTTTTGAAGGAGCTATTGGATAAAGAAACCGGAGAATTTGCATTGTATTTGCCGGTGCTTTTATCCGATGGTGCGATAGTAACAATCAAAATCTACGGGGCCAAAGAAAAACAAGGAAAAGTTTTGATTGTAAATGAAACACATCTTTTGGATACTCAAAAAGAAAAAAGTATAGCAGAAGGATATAAATTATTTTTAGCTAAATGTTTTGCTTGCCATGGAAAATACGGTGAAGGTACCATGGCAGTGAATTTGACGGATGACTATTGGAGGTATGCAAACACCAATGAAGATGTTTTTAACCTTATTAAAGAAGGAAAAAAAGGTACGATCATGATGGCTTTTAAGAATTTTTTATCCGATGATGATATCAAAAAAATCGTTTTATACTTGAGCATTATGCAAGGACAAAGACTGAAAAAAGGTAAGAAGCCGGAAGGTAAGAAGGCGAAATTATTGCGTAATCTTTATTAAAAATTAAATAATTGATTAGTTTATAAAAATAACATAAATTTGGAACTTTAAATTAACAACTTATGAAGAAAGTATTAGTTTGGATTGTAGGTCTGCTTTTTGTATCCAACATGACCGTTGCTCAGCAGATTAACAGTATTGATGATTTTGTAGACCAACTTCAGGAATTGAGAACTTTATCTCAAAAAATGGGTAAATATTACATACTCCGCAATCTTTACCCAACCAATGAATCATACAAACAAAAAGCACAAGAGACCATTGACAAATTCAATCAAACATTAATCTTATTAACCGAGCAAGCTCCGACTGAAGAGTTAAGCATTGAACTTCAAAAATTGAATTTAACATGGCTTTATGTTAATAAAGTTTTACAGAGTAAGTATGACCGGATGGCGGCCGCAAAAGTTTTGGATAAATTGGAGGACCTGCAAAATGAAGCCGCGTCCATATCTGATATGGCGATGGAGCTAACCAAAAAAGAATTGGCTCAAATTATAAAAAAATCTACGGAAGCAAGGGTCATGGTTCAAAGAATGAATTTGAATTATATTGCCCACAAAGCTAAAATCATAAATCCTGCCATAAAAGACAGGTTTGAAGAGTCGGTGCAAAAACTTCAAGAAAATATTAAATATTTGGAGAATTCCCCTTTGAACGATGAAAGTACAGCCATGATTTTAGAAATGGTAAAAGGAAAAATAAAAACCTTTGGTAAGAATATCAGTTTAAAAAGTAAAGTCTCTCCTCTCACTGCCGATATGGTGGCAGAAGGTTTGGATCAAGATTTTGTATTACTAACACGCGTATACAAAGACCGTCTATCAAATAAATAACATCTGGGATTTTATTGAACTTTAATTTAACCCATTCCCCCGGGGATGGGTTTTATCATTGTATAAAATTAAAATTAACCTTATATTTATCCTTAATAAAAAAAGAAAATGTATAATTCAATAATCAAAGGATTAGGTAAATATGTACCCGAGCGAATAGTTACCAATCATGAATTGACCGAATACATGGATACTTCGGATGAATGGATTAGAGAACGTACCGGGATTGAACAACGTCATTGGGTGCAAGAAGGTGACGGAAATACTACGGCATCAATGGGATATAAAGCAGCTAAACAAGCTATAGAACGGGCCGGTTTGACACCCGAGGATATAGATTTTATTGTTTTTGCTACACTGAGCCCGGATTATTTTTTCCCGGGGTCAGGTGTTCTGTTGCAAGATATGCTTGGTGTTCCGGATATCGGAGCGTTAGATGTAAGGAACCAATGTAGCGGCTTTATTTATGCTTTGAATGTAGCCGATAAATTTATAAAGACCGGAACCTACAAAAATATTTTAGTTGTAGGTTCAGAAGTTCATTCCGAAGGACTGGATCTCAGCACACGCGGTCGGGCAGTTAGTGTGATATTTGGTGACGGTGCCGGAGCCGTTGTTCTTTCACGTACAGATGACAGAAATAAAGGAATTTTAGCGGGAAATCTGCATTCCCAAGGGAAATATGCGCTGGAATTGGCAGTGAAAGATCCGGGGAGCAGAATGCCTGTAAAAAAAGTGGTAGAACGCGTCAATACAGAGAAAGATTATATAGATTATTATCCTTATATGAATGGAAATTTTGTTTTTAAAAACGCAGTTGTCCGTTTTGAAGAAGCCATTATGGAAGCTTTGAATGATGCGGGACTTTCCAAAGAAGATTTGGATATGTTTATTCCCCATCAAGCCAACCTGCGTATTTCACAATTCATCCAAAAAAGAATGGGTCTAAGAGATGATCAGGTTTGGAATAATATTCAAAAGTATGGAAATACAACGGCGGCCTCCATCCCCATCGCTTTAACCGAGGCATGGGAATCAGGAGCTATCAAAGAGGGAGATTTAGTTGTGTTGGCAGCCTTCGGGAGTGGATTTACATGGGGAGCCAGTTTAATAAGATGGTGATTGAAAATAATTTTATAATTAAATAAATCTGTTATGAAAAAGAATCTAAGTTTTATTTTCCTGCTCATGAGCATGATGTTCTATGCTCAGCAGGTGACACTAAAAGGAGTTGTCAAGGACAACACGGGAGAACCTTTACCCGGGGCGGAAATTATAGTGGAAGAAACCGGAGCGGGTACAGTGACGGACTTTGATGGTAGGTTTACTATCAAAGTGGAAAAAGGGAATCATATCAAAGTGAGGTATTTGGGCTATAAACCCAAAACCGTAATGGTAACAAGTGACTCCATGGCCATTATTTTGGAACCCGACGCCGTCGGGCTTCAACAAGTGGTGATAACAGGTGTATCAGGTGAAGGAACCAAAAAACAGTTGGGGTCCACCATCAACACTTTAAAAGCTGATGATTTAGGTCAAAGAGAGGTTACGTCCATTACCGAAGCTTTGCAAGGGCAACTAGCCGGAGCTTTTATTACACGTAATAACGGTTCGCCGGAAGGAAGTATCAGTGTCAGATTAAGAGGGCCCAGCACCATTCTCGGAAGTTCCGAACCTTTGATTATGGTGGACGGTGTTATCATTAATGCCGATGACCGCTCAATTCCGGGATTAGGATCGGCCACACAAAGTGCACTAACAGATTTGGACCTGGAAGACATTGAACGTATTGAAGTTTTGAAAGGTCCTGCCGCATCGGCTGTGTATGGTTCCATAGCGAGTAACGGAATCATCAACATTATCACAAAAAAAGGTAGAACCGGTACACCAACCGTTACATTTACTTCAAAATTCAATTATAATGAAGTGAGAAAATACAAGCCGCTTAACAAGGTGAAATTATATAAAAACACCAACACGGGAACCATTGAAAACCTTCCTGCATCCGTCAATGGAACCCAATTAGACAGGTATGACTGGGGAAAGGAATATATTTTTGATAAAACCTTCGGTTACTATAACTCTCTTGAAGTTAAAGGTGGTACGGAGAAAACAAAATATGTTATTAGCGGTGCGCTTCTTTCCAATGACGGTGTTTTGAGAAATACCAATTTTTCCCGTCAAAATTTCCGTTTGAAATTGGATCAAAAAATCAATGAGTGGGTTAATGTAACCGGAAATGTTTATTTGGCATCTTCCGCTTCCAAAGAAATACCATTTGGTAATGGATGGGTGGCCAACCCTATGATAGCATACATGTTTGGAGATAACATGGTTAATCCATATCCGAATAATGTAGGTGTTTATCCGTTTATCAAAAAACTTCCCGCCACCGATCCCAACGGAGGATTATACTATCTGGATTATACTTCAGGTGGTCAAGCATGGTGGGGCAACCCCTATGAAGCCATTGATTTAGCTGATGTGGGAGTAAAAAACAACCGTATCATTTCCAATATTGCATTGAATGTTTCACCGCTTGAAGGTTTAAAACTGAAATATACATTCGGTTATGATTATGCTTCTTCCAAACGTCATTTCAATTTACCTTATAATTTTACAAGTGATGCAAATGGTAGAATTTCCTACACCAATACGTTTACCAAGATTTTAAATTCCGCTTTTGATGCCTCTTACGTTTGGAATGTTAATGATGATTTGAAATCTACAACCGGTGTGGGTTACAACTATTTATACAGAGGATTGGATGTATTCAGTATGTCACAGAATGCCCGTACGATTTTTGACAATATCACCGTCATTACCGGAGACAATCCCGTAAGTACAGGTGTTTATGAAAGAGCATTGTGGGGTGGATATTTGCAACAGGTTTTCGGATATAAAGAAACTTTCTTCGTCACCCTTGCCGGCCGATATGACGGTGCATCCACCTTCGGAAAAGAAAATAGAAATCAATTTTATCCCAAAGCCTCCACTTCGTTAGTACTTTCCAATTTGGACTTTTTCAAGGATAATTTCGGAAAGTATATTGATGAATTTAAACTGAGGGCGGCATATGGTGAAGCAGGAAACCTTTCGGTTTTGGATTCGCCTTCATTGAATTATACCTATCAAGGAACCCTCTATAATTCGGGTGATTATTTGGGTCAAACCATTTATCTTCCTTCAACTGCCGACGGAAACAAGAAAATACGTCCTGAACGTACCAAAGAGTTTGAAGCGGGATTCGATATGTCCATATTTAATAATAAACTTGGAATTGAATTTACTTATTATAAACAAGACGTGAAAGATTTGGTATTAAATAGAGTTTTGGCACCTTCCACCGGATTTACAAGCCGGTTTGAAAATGTGGGTTCCATGACCAATGAAGGTATTGAATTGTCTATCAATGCCACCCCGGTTCAAACCAATGATTTCAAATGGGATATAAGAGTCACTTATTCCACCAATAAAAACCGCGCCTATGATGTTCCGGGTCATAGAATAGGTTTTGGTGGTTTTGGTGCAAATAGTTCTGTAGTTCAAGAAGGGTATCCTATCGGTTCTTTTTTTGTGTATTATTATGCGACGGATGCTAACGGAAATTGGGTATTGGATCCTAATGGAAATCCGCAACCTGCTCGAGGTCATTATGAAGACCGTGACGGAGATGGTTTTGCTGAAACCCCAGTTCAAGATTTTGATCCTATAACCGGTCAACCTGTTGGTCAAAAATTAAGAAAAATCATGGGTGATCCACATCCCGATTTTATTGCATCACTGGCTCAAACTTTCCGTTACAAAAATTTCAGTTTAAGAATTATGATGGATGCCGTTTGGGGATTTGAAGTATTGAATTGGGATAAAAGAATGGCTTATAAATTCCCCATCGGTGAATTTTACGGTGAAGAATTGCAATTGGTCAAATCAGGTCAAAAAAATCCGGGATGGTATAAAAACCGTTTCAGTATATGGGAATCATTCTTGGAAGATGGTTCATTTGTCAAATTAAGAGAAGTTTCCCTGTCTTATAGATGGAAACCGGAATGGAAATATGTAAGAAGCGTTAGATTTACATTAACAGGTAGTAACCTGCTTTCCTTTGATAAATATTGGGGAATGGACCCTGAAGTGAATTACATGGGTAAATCTAATGTAACTCGTTCTCAAGATTTTGGAGGAATTCCCATTCCGAGAGTGTATAGTTTAGGTGTTAATATTAACTTATAAAAAATCAAAGTCATGAAAAGATATTTTAAATACAGTTTACATATATTTCTTTTAGCACTGCTCATTTCGGGATGTAAAATGGAATTTGAAAACCACAATGCCGCGAGTGAAGAATCCGTTTTGCAAACGCCCGAAGCATACCCGGGTATGATTCTCGGTATGACCAAACATTTCACGCAAAATGCTTATAAGGAAATTGTGCGAGGACCGGGCGTGATTGCCAGGGAAATCGGTGCAACCAATACATATTTAACCGAAAACGAATTGGAATCGGGTGATATTCCCAATGAAAATTCAAGCATTTCGCTCTTGTGGAGATATTTGCATTATGAAAGAGGAATAGCCGAAAAAATAACAGATCATATCGATGATGTTACATTCCCCAATAGTGATGAAAAAGAAGGCATCAAAGCTTATGCTTATTTCTTCAGAGGAATGACCACCGCATATTTGGCTTTTTATTGGGAAAAAGCCACTACGGTTAATGATTCTGATAATAAAGCCGAATTTGTCTCCCGGACCGATGCGCTGAATGCGGCACTCGGTTATTTGGATCAAGCATTGAATATATTTAATTCCAACGCCAATGCAGTGAACTATATCAACAGTATAGTTTCACTTGAATTTAGCGTGGTAGATGTTATTAATGTTTTTAAAGCGAGAATTTATATGGAATTAGGCGATTATGCTCAAGCCATTCAATCGGCTAATAATGTGGATTTAACCACGCGTTCAGTGTGGACTTATGATGGTTCAACTTCTAACCGTAATCCCATTTGGGTTATCCAATATGATCCGGGATCCAATGAACGTTGGAAACCGCTTGAAAATTTAGGTGTTAATGCCGACCCTGCCGACGGAAGGTTGAATTTCTACATTGATACGGCAACCCCCACAAATCTAACCAGTAATACTTGTGGATTTATTACCCGCTATCTCACCGGATTTTGGGATAGTAATAGTGAAAGCGTTCCGGTTTATCTGCCCGATGAAATAAAACTCATCAAAGCCGAAGCCTATGCACACATGGGAGGAGCCAATTTGGTTAATGCCGTGGTTTTGATTGATGAAGTGAGGATGGACAATTCAGATATCTTCAATGTCAATGCCAACTTGGGACCTTGGACCGGCAATGCGGCCGACCAACAAGCCGTTTTGGATGAAGTATACTATAATATCTCCATGGAATTATATCTGCAAGGTTTACGATGGCTTGCACACAGAAGAATTTATCCCAATCATTTGAATAATGTCACTCCTCCCGTGAATTGTTCCAAAGAGCGAACAAGGAATTATTATCCTTATCCTTTCACGGAGCGTGCCAATAACCCGAATACGCCACCTGACCCGAGTATTTGATAAAAACATCCTATTTTAAAAAACCGTCCGTAAGGGCGGTTTTTTTATATTTGGTAAAAAATTAAAATGGAAAACTTTACCGCCTTTAACCCGGTAAAAATACATTTCGGGAAAAATGTAATTGATTTATTGCCGAATGAAATTCCTGACAGTCTGAAAACAATTCTCATTATTACAGGAAAAAACAGTTCAAAAAAATACGGCTATTTGGACCAAATCATCCGTGTTTTAAAAAATAAAACCATAGTAACCTTTGATCAAATCAAACCCAATCCACGCATAGAAGAAGTATATAAAGCCATAGAGGTGGCTCGGCAAAACAATGTGGATGCAATAGTGGCATTGGGCGGGGGAAGTGTTATTGACAGTGCAAAAATGATCAATATTGCCTATGCCAGCGGAACGGATCCTTGGCAAATAATCATGGGAGAGGCTAAACCAACCACAAAAATCCCCTTATTTGTAATTTTAACTTTAGCGGCAACCGGTTCGGAAATGAACGGAGCAGCGGTGATACAAAATGCAAAAAGCAAACTGAAAAAAGGTTTTTTTCACCCCTTGATGTTTCCGGATGTATCTTTTTTAGATCCGCAATTTACTTTAACCGTTCCGGAAAACCATACTAGAAATGGGTTGGTAGATACACTTTCCCATGCATTAGAGGCCTATTTTGCTTGTGGTGATGCGCCCTTGACCGATAATTTTACCATTAGCGTATTAAAAGAACTGGAAGAAATATCCATTCCGCTTTTGAATAATTTACGCAATTATGATTTGAGAGCCCGCCACATGTGGGTTGCCACTGTTGCCCTTAACGGAACTTTATATCACGGGCGTAAAGCTTCGGGCGATTGGGGTGTTCATGCACTGGCACATGATATTTCTTTACTGTTTGATACACCTCATGGAGAAACTTTATCCATTGTTTATCCCGCTTGGTTGCAGGTAAAAAAATTCAAATTAAAATCGAAATTAAAATTCCTTGCACAGGGCATTTATAATAAAAAAAGCGCACGGTCTTTTGATTTCATAGACTGGTTAAAAGATTATTTTAAGCAAATAGGAGCGCCTTTAAGCTTAAAGGATATCGGAATAACTCAAAACGAATCAGAAAAACTGCTGCAACTCTGGAAAAATCATCTTCCTCAAGGTACTTGTCATAAAAATTCAGAAAAAGAACTTGACGAAATTTTCAAATTAATCAACGAATGAATAAAGATGTCTTTTGGACGGACATTGGAATAATGGAATATCAACAAGCTCTTGATATTCAAAGAAACTTATTTGATTCCATTAAGGAAATTAAAATCCTCAACCGAAGAAATAACACACAAAACCAAACGCCCAATTATTTTTTGTTTACCGAACATCCGCATGTATACACACTGGGTAAGAGCGGAAAAGAAGAACATTTATTGTTGGGCTTTGATGAGCTCAAAAAAAAAGGAGTTCAATTTTACAAAACCGATAGGGGAGGAGACATCACCTATCACGGCCCCGGTCAAATCATTGCCTATCCCATTTTGGATTTGGATAATTTCGGGATGGACATCATCCGGTATATGCGTAATCTGGAAGAAGTCATCATCCGGGTTTTGAAAGAATACGGTATAAAAGGTGAACGGATTGAAGGAGAAACCGGTGTGTGGATTGATTCCACAACATCGCGGGCCAGGAAAATTTGTGCCATGGGCGTTCGGACAAGCAAATGGGTGACCATGCACGGACTGGCGATCAATGTTTCCACAGACCTGAAATATTTTGACTACATCATTCCTTGTGGAATCCGGAACAAAGGAGTCACTTCCATGGAAAAAGAACTGGGTTATAGGCCCGATACAACCGGGTTAAAAAATCAAATACTCAAAACCTTTGAAGAAATTTTCGGCGCACGAATGATATTTCATCCCTCCGGTAAATTTAAGTAGATTTGTTTCATGAAATATTTTCTGATTGCAGGTGAAGCATCGGGTGATCTACATGGTTCCAATTTGATCAAAGCCCTTCAAAAATTCGACCGCCAAGCCGAATTCAATTTTGCCGGAGGTGACTTGATGCACCAAGCGGCCGGCAAACCTCCTGTGATCCACTATCGTAACATGGCCTTCATGGGCCTGATAGACGTTCTCAAAAACCTGCATATCATTCAAAAAAATTTCAAAACCATCCGCACTTCCATATTTTCCTATCAACCCGATGCAGTCATACTGATAGATTATCCCGGATTTAATTTGAAAATGGCCCGGTGGGCCAAACAAAAAGGATTCAAGGTTTTTTATTATATCTCACCCAAACTTTGGGCCTGGAAAAAAGGCAGGATAGAAATCATCAGAAAATATGTGGACAAAATGTTTGTTATCCTCCCTTTTGAGAAAGATTATTACAGACAAAGGGGCGTGGAAGTGGAATATGTAGGCAATCCGGTCTATGATGCTGTGCGGGCTTTTTCACCGATGACCCGGGAAAATTTCATCCGGAAACATCAACTCTCAAACAAACCAATCATTGCCTTGCTCCCTGGCAGCCGGAAACAAGAGATCAAAAAAATGCTTCCGGTGATGGAAGAAGTAACCATGCATTTTCAAGACTATCAATGGGTGATTGCCGGTGCACCGTCACTGGATAGAGAAATTTACCAAACCTATTCAAACCGCAACATCCCCGTCATTTTTGACGACGCCTACAATCTCTTACACCATGCCCGGGCCGCCATTGTCACATCCGGTACGGCCACCTTGGAAACCGCCTTACTAAAAACCCCTCAAGTGGTAGGCTATAAGACCCAACAACTCCAATATTGGATAGGCAAAC
>JALVDN010000183.1 GCA_027008965.1 Flavobacteriales bacterium
AACTCCCATATCATTCATGGTTGGCCCTTAGACTTTTATCGGGCGATAAAACCATTGAAGAAGCATTGCTGCACCCCGAAACCTATTTCGGGGTCAAAAAATTGCCGAAAGATTATCAAGAAAAAATCAAGAACGTTTTTGATAAAATTTTTCAATACAGGAAAGAACATTTGGACCGGTTGTATGATGAAATTGCGGAACATATCTATCATAAAAGTGCGGAAATCACAGAAAGGATCGTTGTTCAAGATGAGAAATTGATTCGTCGGGGATTTCAACAAAAATTAGACCAGTTGATGACGCATCCGGTTTACGGATTTCTTATCATGGCCCTTCTTTTGGGTTTGGTTTTATGGATTACCATTGTGGGATCCAACTATCCTTCCGAGTGGCTCAACGAATTATTGCTGGGTAAAATCTATCCTTGGCTCAGAGAAAATGCTTATTCCCTATTACCCGGTTGGTTGTCCGGGATGTTGATTGACGGAATGTATCTCACTACGGCTTGGGTAGTTTCGGTGATGCTTCCACCCATGGCCATCTTCTTTCCCTTGTTCACCCTTTTGGAAGATTTCGGATTATTGCCGCGAATTGCTTTTAATTTGGATAAAGTCTATAAAAAAAGCGGTGCGCACGGAAAACAAGCCCTGACTATGACGATGGGATTCGGATGTAATGCGGCGGCCATAGTTTCCACCAGAATCATTGATAGTCCGCGAGAAAGATTATTAGCCATCATCACGAATAACTTTTCGCTATGTAACGGCCGTTGGCCTACACAAATTTTATTGGCTACCTTGTTTATTGCCCCCTTGGTTCCCGAGGAATGGAGCGGTACGGTAGCGATGTTTGCCGTAGCCGGAATAGCCATGTTGGGTGTTATATTTTCACTTTTAAGTTCCTGGATTTTATCCAAGACACTATTACGTGGTGAAGCATCGGCTTTTTATTTGGAACTTCCGCCTTATCGGATTCCTCAAATTTGGAAAACCATTTATTCATCGCTGATTGAAAGAACTTTAATCGTTTTATGGCGCGCTATTGTTTTTGCGGCGCCTGTCGGGCTGGTTATTTGGCTCATCACACATTTGCCAATAGGTGATTCTACCCTTGCTTCTAATTTGATTGATTGGTTGGATATTCCCGGTGCATGGTTGGGATTGAACGGTATTATTCTTCTGGCCTTCATCATTGGAATTCCGGCCAATGAAATCATTATTCCTTCGGTTTTGATGTTAATTGTTTTGTACTATGGTGTCAACTTGACAGGAGTGGAACATGGACTTTTGGTTGAACCGGGTGATGAAGACACCGTTAAAAAACTTCTGGAAATTTCGGGGTGGACCCTTTTAACCGCTATAAACTTTATGTTGTTGAGCTTGTTACATAATCCATGCGGAACCACCATTTATACCATCTACAAAGAAACCAAAAGTTTGAAATGGACCACAGTGGCCACATTTTTCCCTCTAATGGTGGGCGTGATGGTATTGGCTTTTATTCAAATTCTGATCAGGTTATTTTAATAGTATCCGAATTTTTTAATATATTTATACAAACTAAAAAATAACAGTCATGGAACAAATAACTACTTCTTTTTCGGCAACAGAAGCCCTCAAAAACGGTTGGGAAGTTTTTAAAGCCAATATACTAAAGCATATTATTGTTATCATCGGTGCTTCTTTCATAAGTTTTCTGGTTTCCATACTTACTAATCCACAACTAAAAACCACTTTATCTGCTTTTGCTTCGGGCAATTTGGAAGAAATCTCAAATCTTTCGGGACAACCCATGGCATCTCCCAATTTCTTGATGATGTTTGTAAGCTTTATCATCCAAATTTTAATCGGTTTGTTTGTTTATAGCTATTCGGTTGAAGCGGTTAAAAATCCACAAGCGGGTATCAATGAAATTATAGGAAAATACCTCACCGGAAAGAAAATTTTGAATTATGTTTTAGCTACGATTTTCATTAGCATCATCGCCATGGGATTAACTTTTATTTTTGTCCCTTTTGCATTTCTTTCCGGAAAATTGATGGGGATTTTGTTATTGATTTATTTTGTTTTTATGATCTATGTTATGATTAGAGTAATGTTTTTGACTTACTTTATTTTGGAAAATGATGATAATGCCATTGATGCCATTCAACATTCGTGGGTTTATACCAAGAATAAAGTAGGGCAATTGTTTTTGTTGATATTGATTTTCTTAGGTTTATCCATATTATCCATTTTTACTTTGGGATTGGCATTTATTATTGTTATTCCGCTTATGTATTTAACAACCGCCGTAGCATATTATATGATTAAAGGTGATTGGAACAAAACCAAGGAAGTTACAGAAGAAGTTGTGAGCTAGAAAATTACAAAACCTCTTTATTGATATAATCCGCCACACGGAAACTGTTGGCATAAATGGTCCATGTGAAGGTTACACTTCCGCCGGTGGGCATAAAACTACCGTCGGTCACATATAGGTTATCCACTTCGTGGGCACGACAATATTTATCCAACACGGAATTTTTCGGATCATTTCCGAACCGCATACCTCCAGCTTGTAAATTTTGAGGTGGAGAATTGCTGATATGCGAACTAATGTCTTTCAAACCCATGGCTTTGAAAACTTGTTCGCTTTTTTCCGCTAAAATTTTACCCACTTTTAACTGATGCGGATGCCCTTCAATGCGGATTTTAGCCACGGGCAATCCGTATTTATCCTTATGTTTTGGCGACAAAGAAACAAAACAATCATCATGCGGAAGCCAATCCACAAAAATTTCAAAATTCAAGCGTCGTTGACGAGTGAAATAGCGGTGGATTTTTTCTTTCCATTTTTTTCCGTAAATCCATTTATCACCTTCCCATTTTTGTTTCAATGCTTTAGGAACCGGATTGGCATGTTCAAAAAGAAAATCCACCGTTCCACCTTTTATTTTCCGGCCGGTTTGCGGGTCTTCCACCTCATAGAAATAATGCATCGTACGGTTGATAAATAGGCCGGGTTTCATGATTTCACGGGCGGTTTGTTCATCAAAGTCATCCAAATCTATGATACCATAACCCGTTCCACCCGCCGAAAAAATTAAATTTTTTCCGACTAATCCGTTATTGTTCGCTATACCATTGGGAAATTCTGGATTTTTACTTAAAAGCATTAACCTTGATGTTTCTATGGCTTGCGCTGCTACTACAAAAACCTTTCCTTCGGCAAAATATTTTTCTCCACTTGGAATGATAAACCAAGCCTTTTTAATTCTATAGCTCCCATCGGTTTCCAAATGATAAACATGAGCGCCGGTTTGAACAGTGACATTACCGGTTTTCATGGCTTTATGAATCAGTGAAACCCGGGAACTTCCTTTGGCGTCGGAGGCACAACCGTAACTTCCGCAATAATGTGAATAATAACAAGATTTTCGATCGCCTTTCGGGGCAGAAAGAATGGCACGTGGCGTCGGGATGATTTCATAACCCGTTATTTTGGCGGCACGGTCAATAAATGAACTGACGATGTTTTCTTTCAATGGGGGATAAGGAAAGTCAGATGTGGAGCGAGGCTCTTGATATTTATGTTTTACCACTTTGCCCGATACTCCAACAATACGTTCTACTTTTTCATAATAAGGTTCCAAATCCTCATAAGTAATAGGCCAATCGACAACATGGGCGCCCGGAATTTCTCCATATTCCGATAGAAGCCTGAAATCAACGGGTTTCATTCTTTGAAAATAGCCGCTCATCAAATTGGAGGATCCGCCAACCATATTTCCGTTCCAAAAATCCCAACCACTTTCAAAGGTGGTTTCCGACATCAAATCCCCGAAAGAATCATAGTATTCCAATTCATGAAATTCATCTTTCAAGTTGGGCGTATAGACACTTCTCCTTGTGGCTACCAACTCATCCTTCCTAAAATCTTTGGTAAAAAACCACGGGCCTTTCTCCAGCACCAAAACACTATGACCGGCTTTGGCAAGTTCGTAGATGACAGGTCCCGCTCCGGCACCACTACCCACCACCACTGCATCAAAGCGTCTTTTGAACTTATCCATCAGGGGTTCTTAATGATTTTGAAAGTTATCCTGTTGTTTTCCACATCACGTAAGTGAAGCATATAAACTCCGGGAGGAAAAGATTGGAGAGAGAGTTTGTCCGTTGGTTGATGAAGTTCAAACAAAACCCTTCCTGCCAAACCGGTTAATTTGATTTCATGCAATTCTATTCCGGGTGAAGTTTTTATAAATATTATATCACTTGTAGGGTTGGGATAGATTTGAATTTTATCAGCCAAAATGTTTTGATCCACAGCCGTGGTTGAAACCGTAAAAGGAAGTGATATAACATTATTATTTTCATCGGTTTCATACATTTCATCATCCGGATCGGCAACAAATAAAAAGTAGTAATTCCCGTCTGCAACGGAAGGAATGGTCACATTTCCGGATTTAGTAGTGAACGCATTGGGATTGATAGGCCACAATATCCATTGGTTAAGTTCCGTATCCGACGCATCCAAAATTTGGTCCTGAGAGAAATATACTTTCAACTGATTTTTATCGGTTTTGTAAGAAGTATTATTAACGACCTGTACATTCACTGATACTACATCTCCCGGGACTCCGGAAGAAGCACTCGATTGTGCATTTTGCAGCGCAAAATCGGGATGCGGATGTGTGGTTCCGCAACGGAAATAATGGCCCGGGTTATAGTAGTGATCTGCCATCCAGGTATACACTTGTCCTGCATTAGCCCAACGCGATGTTCCCCATTGACACATACCACGGCCGTGTCCGTAACGGTCATGTCCTTGACAAACGACGTCTTGGATACAAGGCCAGTCGGTTCCGTTTCCCGAATAGCCGTCACCACAATTACAAGCCGTTGTGTTTAAACAATTATTTTCAGCTGAGTATTCCGAAAATGCTACCGCACCACCGGCCGTTTCAAGATATTCGCCTTGGGTGGCTTGCTGTGCCTGAATACAACGGGTGGAATAATCCGAATCCCAAACTTGTTTACAAGTTGTGCTTGAGATGTCATAATTATTGTTGATGGGATGATATACATAATAGGCTCCATAAGTTCTATAAGGCAAGGTTCCGGCTTTCAAGGATTCCATATGCCAGCTGGCAATCCATTCGTCATTCAATCCGGTTCTCACATATGATTCCAATGCCATTACCTGAACGTTTGAGCAGGTATTACAATTGCAATTGATCCCCACACGAATGGTGGAAGGCATACGGTCACATTGGGTTTGACCGGGTCTTCTTTGTGTTTGTATTTGTTCAAATAATTGTTTAATGTAAACCGGAATTGACTGAAGAGGGCGTGCATATTCCATACGTTGTTGCCTACGGCTTATTTTTTCAAGCTTAAATGCTTTGACGGTGTATGCTTTGGGAATTCGTTCTTTAACGGTTTTAATCTTATAACCCGGCACATGGAGTTCATAACTTATGGTATCATCTTCCTTATAAATTTGCCAAATATCTTGAAGTTTTTGTTTTTTCAAAATTAATTTTCCTCCGTAAAAAGGAACGGTTAATTGATGTTTTGGAAGGAAAATTTTCATTTCTCCCGAAAGCGGTTGATAGTTTTCTGCATCCAAGATATATGATTCGAGGTAAACATCGGGTTTTTCCGTTATCGAAAAAGCTTCGGGTTCCATGAGAAAACCCACATGCATATCGGATTGAATTTCAAAATGCGTAGAAAGGGATTGGAAACCCGGCGCTACAACATTCAAGTTTATTTTTCCGGATGTGTTTATGCGTAACTTTCCGGTTTCACCGGCTTTAAAATAGGCGTGTTTCCCATCCTGATGAATTATTTCCACATAAGCATTTTGAACAGGTAAAAACGTATAGATGTTTTCTACTTGAATTTCCAAATCATATTGAGAAAAAAGATTTGAAAAGAAAAAACCGGACAAAAAAAGGAGTATAATTTTTTTCATGGCAATGGTGTTTTCCAATAAAGTTATGAAAAAAATCAATAACCCAATTGACTTGCCACCTCACAAAGCTCATCATACCAATACTTACCGAATTTCCTGATCAGGGCTTCTTTCAAAAAAACATAGACCGGAACATTCAATTTTTCACCCAAAGCACATGCAGAATTACAAATTTCCCAACGGTGATAGTTCATGGCTGTAAAATCTTCATATTCGGTGAGTCGGGCGGGATATAAATGACATGATTTAGGTTTACGAAAATCCGTTTCCCCGGCTTGCCATGCTTTTTCTATTCCACAAGCCGCAATGCCTTGCTCATCAAAGACAGTATAGGCACATTCTTTTCCTTCCACCAAAGGAGTTACTTTATCCCCGTCTGCATCAATCATCCATGCTCCTTGTTTTTCTATGGCACGAATACCTTCGGGGCGGAGAAACGGTTTTATTTTTTCCAGTTCCTTTTCCAAAATTTTTGTTTCCGCTTCTTCAAGAGGTGCTCCCGAATCGCCTTGTACACAACATTCGCCTTTGCAAGAAAGCAAATCGCAAACAAATTTCTTTTCCAATATATCTTTTGAAATGATAACCTTTCCTATTTGAATCATTTTGAGGTGATTATGTTTATCTTATTCCTTTTATTAACAATCTGATCACAAGCGGAGCTCCGATGAGTGCCGTGATACTGTTGACCGGCAAAATCCAATCACTACCCGGCAGTTGGGAAATCATATCGGTCCAAATCATCAAAATACTACCCATCAGAAATACGGCCGGC
This sequence comes from Flavobacteriales bacterium, assembly GCA_027008965.1. Classification (GTDB taxonomy): domain Bacteria; phylum Bacteroidota; class Bacteroidia; order Flavobacteriales; family Flavobacteriaceae; genus JAADED01. The sequence continues at coordinate 6,737 of JALVDN010000183.1, forward strand.
AACAGTATCCGGTGCATTTGTGTGTTAAAAAACATACGGGCCAAGTGCGGAACCACCAAACCCACAAATGCAACCGGTCCGGCTATCGCCGTCACGGCACCTGTTAAAATGCCCGTCAGGATGATGATATATAAAGATATTTTCTCCAAAGAAATTCCCATGCTACGGGCATAAGACTCGCCGACCAGAAGTTGATTGAGATAACGTATCAAAAAAATCGCCGTCATATACCCGGATACTACTATAAAAAGAAGAATAAATCTTTCGGCGGTTGTGGTATTTCCCAAGCGTCCCATGGTCCAAAAAGTGTATTGTTGAAGTTGTTCGGCTTGCGAAAAATAAACCAAAACGCTCAAAAGTGCACCTGAAAAAGCGCCTATCATCAATCCGGCAATCAATAAAGAAGCGGTTGATTTCAATATTTTGAATAGCATTATATCCATCCACAATATGATCATACTTCCCAAGCCGGCCGCTATCACAATCCAACCCGGGCTGTCCATATGCCAACCCAACCAAGAACCGCCCAACATCAATAAAGCCACTGCCAAACCCGAACCTCCGCTTAAACCCAAAACATAAGGCCCTACAATCGGATTTCTGAAAAGGGTTTGCATCAACAGTCCTGCCAGTCCTAAACCCGCTCCTACACCAATGGCCACCAATAGCTTCGGCAGGCGATATTGCCAAAGGAGCAAATATTCGGTGGAACCTTGTAAATTTCCGGTTAAAATTTGCCAAAAAGTTTGGTTTTCAATCCACACCGAACCCATCCGAAGGTTTAAAAAAACCGACAATAAAAAAACAATGGCCAAGAAAATGAATTTGGCTTTCGTGTTCATGAAGTTTATTCAAAACCGGAAAAATAAAATCCCGGTCAAGGTTTCATTAATTTGCTGTAAGGGATGACCGTATCATATCCCTTCTCCTTGAAATAATCTTCCACTTCACCATCACCAACTGCAAGCACCAAATCTCCTCCCCATGCTCCCAAACTTTTGACTATACCCGAAAAATCTTTAAACAGACGGGTTTTCACCGGTTTTTTTCTAATCATTTTTCCTATCATTTGCTCGTGCTCTTCCATCAGTTCCATGAATTTTCCCTTGTCTTTGACTTCCAAAACTTCTTCAGTGATGGAAGAAATACGCTCTAACTTTTCGGGGTCAACCTCCACATGTTTAAATTTATCCACTACTTTTTGAGTGGGTTGTTTTTTATTTAAATAGACAAAATACATATCCTTAGCAAAAGGCGGTTTGAAATCAACAAAATTCCATTGCCTTCCATAACCTGAGCGTTGAAATATAATTTTTTTCCCGCCTAAGGAAACCACCACATCAAATCCGCTTCCACCAAAGGTTTCGTCTAACAATTCAAAAGGATTCACTTGTAACCATTTTGAGAGATTGGCAATCAAGGTAGAGGATGTGCCCAGGCCCCAATTTTTATCAAATTCCAGTTTGGTTGTGATTTTATAGCCCCTTCTGAAAACATCCGGTTGCAATTTTTTTCCGATTTGCAATATGTTTTGAATGAGTTTAGCCATTTCGAGATTATCGGCTTCAAGAATTTCACTTAAATCTTTTGAGTACTTGGCTTTCATCCATATTTCATTGCCGGGCAAATAACTTTCCCATTCCAAAAAATCCGATTTCTGGGGGCGCACTTTCATTTTTTGACCCGGCTTGGTGGGAAGCACAAGTGCTTTGGCTCCCTTCATCACGGCATATTCTCCCGTAAGTATTACTTTTCCGTGTCCAAATAAATCCAATGGTTCTATCCACATATCCGTTTTATTTTTTTCTGATTTGTTCCAATAAATCTTTGACTCGCTTCACATGAACTTTTTCATCGCCTAATAATTGTTTCACCCGTTCCATCTCTTCAGGCGTAGAACCCAACTGCATTAAAATATTATTCAAATGCATTTTCATATGTCCTTTCTGAATCCCTTCGGTGATGAGCGAATGCACGGCCGAAAAATTTTGGGCAAGTCCCACCGACGCAACAATTTCCATCAACTTTTCAGCCGGAGGATTACCTAGCATTTTCATGGAAGTTTTAGCTAAAGGGTGTAAAACCGTAACTCCTCCAACCGTACCCAAAGCCAATGGTAATGACATTTCAAATATGAGTTTGTTCCCTGAGCGATAGGCCTTTGAAAGCGATGTATATTCGCCATGACGTGATGCATAAGCATGCGCTCCGGCTTCCACCGCTCTAAAGTCGTTTCCGGTGGCCAAGACCACGGCATCTATCCCGTTCATAATGCCTTTGTTGTGGGTCACTGCACGATAAATATTTTTTTCTGCCATTTTTACTGCCGTGATAAACCTGTCCACATACTTCTCAGGATTATCAACCGGCAAATCTTTCACAGGAGCTTCCACTTTCACATGTACTTTACATTCCGGGTTATAGTTGGATAAAATGCGCATTAAAATATCCAAATCCTCCTCATTTCCCTCTTTCCTCCATTCCTCTTCCATATACATGGCAAATTCTTCCAAGACCGTGTTAATAAAATTCGCCCCCATGGAATCCACCGTATCAAATTTGAAAGTCACCGTATAGTAACCCGGAATTTTATCTGTCAAATCTTCCAAAGCCACCGACAAAATCCCGCCGCCACGTTTCTCCATATTTTCCGTGATGGGTTTCAGGCGTTGCAAAAAATCCGCCTTTCTTCTTTCTAAAAACGAAGCCAATTTTTCTTTTTCTCCTTTGAAAATCAAATGAATATGACCGGTTTTCACCTTACCAGTCACTTTTGCATGGAAGCCGCCGAAAGGATACCAAAATTTAGCGGCTTTGGCCGCGGCCGCCACAACCGAACTTTCCTCAGTGACCATAGGAACCGCATAAGTTTTACCATTCACTAAAAAATTGGGTGCAACAGCGTAGGGTAAAATATAATTACTCACCGGATTTTCGGTGAAACCATCGTGCAACGACTGTAATTGATCATCCGCAAGCCAATATTTTTTCAGCAAACGCACATCCTCATCATCCTGCAAATAATGCGTTGCCAACCAGTTGATTTTTTCTGCTTTCGTCAGCTTGGAAAAGCCGTCGATATACCGCTCATTCATACCTGCAATATTAAGAAAAATAGTTGTATTAAAACGCAGGCAAGCCAGCGCTTCGCTTGTCTTCCTGCGTGCGGCGGCAAGCCCTGTTTTCCATGCTGAATTGCCCGGTTTTGAAACAGGTCTTCCGCCGGCTCCGTGTGCCCCTGGCGGGTCACACTGCGCACCTACGGGAGCCAAAGGCTTCCATAAAATCCAACCAAGAGCCACGCCTTTGTCTCCCTCCGGAGTTTATGTGTTTTGGAGATTTTAAGAAAAAACCCTTATCGACGTATTAGAAAATCTATTAAATCCTTCACTTCAAACGGGACTTCTCGCACGTGCTTGAAGTGATATTTATTATTGTAAAAGCTCGTGTTATTTTGATGGCTTTATGAAGAAACGACTGAGAAATTTCTAACAAATTTTGAAAAAAATGAGATTCCTCGTCGCTCCGGCATGCGCCGGAACTCGCTCGGAATGACAGTGCGCTACTGATTTTATTGATATTTTCTTTGTCATTTCGAAAGCGTTGCGAAGCAACGACTGAGAAATCTCATGCTGTATCCGTTAAGAGATTTCTCCTCACTACGTTCGTCGAAATGACACGCTTCCTTTCATGTTTACAGTAGGAGAACCAAAATCATAAATCAGAATTCGGAGTTCGATGTTCATTATTCAAGCACAACTTGTTGTGTGCCATGAAGCGCCAGGGATGGAAGCGGTATGAGGCGAAGGCGGTGGTGATGGTTTTCCGCCCGGCGGAGGCTGACAGTGGGAAGCCCCACGCACGGGCGGGCCGGCGTGCCCTCAGGGTGCGCCGGCTTAAACCACACCAACCGCCGAGCCGAATTCAAGCGGACAGCCCGGTGCCCGGCGGGTGAAACGCCGGCG
>JALVDN010000184.1 GCA_027008965.1 Flavobacteriales bacterium
CATGATTTCAGGGATTTCTTGCTCAAACAGTTTTTCCAGAAAACGGTTATCGGTCCTTGAAAGAATCACAAGCGGTTTGTTGTTGTGCATCCTCACTTCTTTGATAACACCCCTCACCGTATCGTCTTTTCTGAAACGGTCCGATGGTATTTGCTCGCTTTTCGGCAGAATGATCTCCCGTCCTTCATCATCAAGCAGATAAATGGCATCCCTTCTGACATGATTCACATCGGCTGTATATAATTCGCCTTCCAATTCCTTGAAGAAATTATATACTTGAATATTTTCATGTTCGGCCACTTTGCTGTCAAAATGCTGTTTCATGGCGGCTATATACCGCCTACCCAATTCATGGATTTTCATCTCCTTGGCCACTTCATCGCCCACTTCCGCCTCCGGGTCCAATTCTTTGGCTTTCGACAATGGAATTTGCGTGTTCGGATCATAGGGTTCTCCGTCCGGAACCACTTCCAAATAAATCCAAATTTCCAAATCACCCTTATCGGGGTTGATAATCACGTCAAAATTATCTTCAGGCGGTTCTTCACCCTTTTTGCGGGTCAAACCCAATTTTTTTCGCAATGTGGCTTCCAAAACATGTTGCAGAATGCCCAGCAATTCCGCATGATCTATTAATCTTTCGTCTTTATATTCTTTGAAAGCTTCTATAAAATCTTTGTTTTCCATAATTCCCTGATTTGTTTTGATTAAAACTGAATAACAACTTTGGCTTTTTCTATTTGTTCAAAAGGTATTTCCGTTTTTTTTATCACCGTGTGTTTCCCCTTACCCACCGGCTTGGGCTCACGTACTTTATTTTCAAGCACAATGCCCTCTCCGGTTATCTCCACTAACATCCCTTCCTTTTCTCCTTCAGGCGTTTTTACTTTTATTTTCTTTCCAATATTCTTGTGAAATTGTCTTCTGTCTGAAAACCATTGACTGATATCAAAAGTGCTCACCGTAAGCGCATAATCATGCTCATCCTTGTCTACCTGCGATTCTACATCCCTGGAAATTCGAATACACTCACTGAGTGGAACCGGCTTGTATCCGTCAACAGTAACCAAAACCGTATGGTCGGGTTTAATATTCAAATTCAAAATAAATAAATCCGGATTTTCGGCCACACTTTCTTCAATTGCCTTTTTTATTTTTTCCTCAAATTTCATCGCTCTACTACTTAGTAAAAATAAAGGGGCTTTCATGCCCCTACCTTCATGCTCCGCTAAATCACTGCAAAGATAAAGTTTTTTTAAGTATAAATCAACTCCAATCCGGCTTATTCCACATAACATTGCATTGAAATAACATTTATTTCCGGTTTTATGCTATTTTTTGCAGGGCGCCTTTTGGCGTGCTCCGTTTAAATCTTTTTCGGCTCAAAGCATTTTTGTATGTTGCCGTGCGGGGTCTCCTCGTCTCGGCTCGGAGCCTCCGCCGTCAAACAAAAAGGAGCTTTTCGCCTTCAAAAGGATACCACTGCGCCCGCCGGCGCAAAAAATAACCCGCCCCAAATGAGGCGGGCTATTTGATAAACAAAACTGAAAAGAATCCCTGTCAGTTACAAATAATTTTAAACTCGGTCCTGCGGTTCACCCTGTGTTTCTCTTCCGGACACGGGGTATTATCATCACATTCATTGAGTAATTCTGTCTCACCTGCTCCACGTGCAATTAAGCGATCCCTTGATATGCCTTGGGATACAAGATACTCAACCGTTGCATTGGCCCTTCGTTGTGATAAACGTTGATTATAAGATTTTGAACCCCTGGAATCGGTGTGTGATGACATCTCCACTTTGATATTTGGATTTTCTTTCATCAACCGTACAATACGTTGTAAATCCGGAATGGATTGCGGAAGGATTTCGGCTTTGTCCAAATCAAAGTTAATATTGTTTAACCTGATGGCTTTTCCACACGGGTCGGCACACATTTCAAACTTGATAAACAAATCCTTGGCCCGGTCATATTCGGCAGTATTCACTTTCACTTGATTGGAAAAATACCCGTCTTTTTCGCCTTTCAATAACACCACCGATGATTGGGGTATTTTAAAAATAAATTTTCCTTCCATGCTTGACGTAGTGTTTTTAACAAAAGCACCGTTTGCCTCTTTAAGATTTATTTGAGCCCCCGATAATGGCGTTGTGGTATTGCATTCAAAAACTTGTCCTTTCAATATAAAATCAGGATTTGTATAGAGCATTTCACGCTGCATTCCTTCTTTATTTTTAATACATTCTTCAAAATCTCCTTTGCTGATGCTCACTTCTTCCAGATTATTTTCATATAACTTTCCTTTCAAAACATAATCGTCTTGTTTAACATCTTTAAATACAACAACACCAAAAGCATTGGTCTTTCCGGTTTGAATGATTTTTCCGGAAGCATCCGTCAAAACCACATCCGTATCAGGTAATAATTGTCCCGATATTTTATCTTTGGCTGTTATGGTCAAATCACATTTGTCGCAATCCAAACAAGGCGCAGGTTTTTCCTCGGCAACCGGTTTGGGAGCCCTTTTCTTGGGTTTCATTCTATAGGTGATGCCCATAAACAATCCCACCGATGATATGGTATGTTTCACCGGATCATATTGATATTGCGGATGTCCCGAAATATGGTATTCTGTTCTGCTCAATTCTTTGGCCGCAGGAGTGGGTCCTTCTTTAAACGGATAGTAGAATGCCGTTAAAGTATCCCCGTTTATAACACCGGTTGATTCTTCCACTCCGAAATGAATCATATAATAGGCTCCCCCTTGAACGCCCCAATTTTCATTGAAGAAATAAGTGGCTCGTAATTGTGCTTTTCCCGAAGGTACCATTTTATCATCATAACCTGCGTGAAAATTCAAAGTAAACACGGGAGGAAAATCATACGAATGTACTGTTCTGCCGCCTTTAATATTGGCTAAACCTCCGCGCAAGTTTA
>JALVDN010000185.1 GCA_027008965.1 Flavobacteriales bacterium
GAACATTTACAGAGTATTTTAGAATAAAGGGTTATCCTTTCGTTACCTGGGGGTTTCAATACAAAAAACATGCTTTTCTGCTTAGTCATAACAAAAGCTACCATCGCGATATAATTGAAGAGCCTGCAACACAGTGGCGTGAGTATGAGCTTAGAGATGAACAAAGAGAGATCTTGATTGATTATATAAACTCAAAAGGTAGCGCCAATCATTCAGACAATATAAATTATTACTCAGCCAATGCAGAAGATCGTCATGAAGAATCACTAAAAACAAAATTAGGGATAAACCATGAATCCCCTGTTTTTGGCCTATTTCCCAATTTAAGCTGGGATGCCCAGGTATCGTTCCGCAGTCTTTTTTTTGAAGATATGAATGACTGGATGCTAGCTACAATACGATGGTTTTCCACGCACCCAACAAAAACCCTTATTATTCGCGCACACCCAGCAGAGATCAGAGGGTTAGCAGAAACCAAAGAAAAAGCAGCTGACATTGTAGCAAGAGAGTTCCCGCAACTTCCTAAAAACGTATTTCTAATTGCCCCTGATAGCAGTATAAGCAGTTATGATGTACTCAAGGCGTCTGATGCTTGCCTAGTATATGGGTCTAAATTTGGATTGGAAGCCGCGATAAACAGAATACCGCTAATTGTATGTGGAGAAGCATATTTTCGTGATAAAGGCATCTCATATGACCCAGATTGTGAGAATGATTACTACCAACTACTTGATAAAGCGCCATCAGCAACCCCCGTTACTGACAGCATGTACGAGAGGGCTCTGCACTATGGATATCACTATAATTTTAGAAGACAGTTCATTCTACCGCTGGCAGAAATGAATGGTCCTGTATTTAAGGATTATCTTTTTGAGAGTGCATCTGATCTTGCTCCAGGAAAAAATATCCATATGGATAGGCTCCTTGAATACTGTTTTACTGGAAAGCCATTTATTGACCCCGGATCATTATGAACGCTCTGTTCGGCACAGCTAAGGGACGCTTGGTTTGATAGATGAAAATCGAAGTGCAGTCGCTCGCAACAGCTTTGTGTATGCAATTGCTTTTGTGGTTGGGCGCGCTTATATTTTTGTGATGTTACCAATATTAACAACAAACCTGAATAGTGATGAGTTTGGACTTTACATTATATTTGTACAAATCGTAACATTTATGCAGATGTTAAGTGTAGCCTTGTTTGGCCAAGCACTTCTTCGTCTTCATGTCGATTTTGAAGGTGATGAAAAAAAAAGATTTATTGGTACGATGTTACTGGCTGCCGTGCTTTTTTCTTTAATAATCGCCTTTGTTGTATACAAATGGCAGCTATTCATATTTACCAACCTGTACCCAAACATAACATCACCAATTAAAGATTACTTTTTTATTGCCTGCCTCTGGTCTATTGCCGTTTCAATAAGAGCAGTTGCAATGACCTTTCTCAAAGGGCTGGAGAAACCAAAAACAATATTATTCCAGAATTTTCTTTATGGCTTCTTGCTTATCACTACACTTCTGATTGTTGTAGGCCATTTTCAGCGAGGGCTTTTAGGTGTCATGGAAAGCCTGCTAATTGCTGAAACATTAGCTCAAATTGTTTTAGCCTTTTATCTTCGTAAACATATCACTTTAAAGCCTCGGGTCAGGTACTTGCAGAAAGCCATCAAGTTTTCATGGCCTTTGCTCCCAGGGTCACTTGCCATGCTGATTTATTCCAATCTGGATAGAATCATACTAAGCCAATTTGTAAGCCTTAGCGAAGTTGGTATGTATGGCTTTGGTCTTATGCTAGGCAATATTGCAGCATTAGCTGTTTCATCATATATCTCATCTTACTCCCCACGACTTATTAATATCGTAAAAGATAATGACCCTGGAACTATTTCAAAACTTGCCAGCCAATTAATGATTGATAATATTAAGTTCGTAGCCCCGATTATTGGAGTTCTATTTCTTATTTCAAGTATATTGGCCGCCTTGTTAGGCGGCTCAAATAATTTTGAGAATGCATCAATAATAATTTGCGGCATAGCGGTTGGTCACCTGGTTCGAAGCGTATTTTTGTTTTACTCTAACGGGCTTTTCCTCTATAGCAAAAGCATGGCAATCCTAGGGTTAAATATTACGCTTTTAGCCATTGGTGCCATCATTATGTACTTGTTGGCAAAGCACACTGGCATCTATGGCATGGCGCTCGCTACAGCCATAGCCTATTTTATAATGATCCCAATAGGTAAATATGTTTCGAACGCATGGATAGAGATAATGCTTCCGACAAAAGAAATCGTCATCACCCTATTGGTTATTTGCAGCCTATCAATTGGTGAACTAATCATACTGTTATACAGTTTCAGAATATCCAATTATGAATATTGGATAATAAAGTTGGTTGAGTTTGGAATTGTTTTAGGTGCTTGGGGGCCAATCATCTACAAATTGTATCGGCAATATAGCACAAAAAAAGAAGCATAATGAACACCATCTATTCTTCTTTCAGCGGGTTTTTTACATGCCTAAAATAATGTTAGTTGGTCCATATGGTGGCCGTAATATTGGTGATAATCTAATTCTAGAGATGATACTTGGCGAGCTTAGTAGGTTTGATATTGAAGTATTGGTCTCTTGTAGTGATCCGCATATTGTAAGTGAACTATACGGCGTAGCTACTACTTCACTATTAGAATACAGATCCTTGTCAACGGAAAGTTTGAAGCTTTTACAGCATGTTGACGGGGTAATCATTGGGGGTGGAGAGCAACTCTCTGAACCACGAATTGCCAATCCAATATGGGGGCACTTGGCCAGGACAGCACACATTGCCAGAATTGCCCGTATAAACAGACTCCCCTTTATGCTGTGGTCTGTTGGACTTGATGCAATTCGCTCCCCTATCTCTCGCTGGTTAATTAAAAAGTGGATCTGTATTCCAGA
>JALVDN010000186.1 GCA_027008965.1 Flavobacteriales bacterium
AAGTGCTAATCGTTCTTCAAGTAATAACACGTCTAATCACCATCCATCTTGTGTGAGTATAACAAGAACTTTGTCGGGAGATACACTGCATGTAACTTTATCTTTTGACCCGGCCGGATGTCAAATGCCGAATGGACATACTTATACCGGTACTGTAGATATTTTGAGTTTTAACAATCATTCAACACATCAAGCCACGTTGGAGGTGACGCTCAGTGATGATTTCAGTGTGGACGGAATAGATATTGACGGCTATTTCACCCGCACGCATGTGTGGATCAATGCGGCCGGTCATCCCGAGTCCACCGTTGAATTCGATTTGCAAGTCACATGGCCCAACGGGGATACGGCCACCAGAACAGGGACACGAACAAGAGAGTGGATTGAAGGATATAACACCCCGGGTTATCATGCCGATGATGTTTGGCTCATCACCGGCAACTGGCATATTGTGCAACGCAATGGTGATACGTATGACATAACAGTCACAACACCGCTCAGAAGAGAGTTCACTTGTGAATATTTTGTCAGCGGTGAAATGGAGATTATTTTTAATGGAGAAACATATTTACTGGATTTTGGAAACGGAACATGTGATAATGAAGCAACGCTAACGCTGCCAAACGGAAATACTGTCACTATCACATTATAATTTTCCCGATCTTTAACAGCATTTCACAAACCGTCTTGGTAGTTCAAGGCGGTTTTTTTCTTTTATAAAATTGATAAAAATCATACTATTATTTCATATCACCCTTGCAAATCACCCTGTAGAGTGATGCATCTCACCCCTTGTATTATATACCTTTGAGTAAAAATCAAATGCTTATGAAACAACTGATAATTGTTTTCGCACTTTTGTTTTCAATGAACTTTCAAGCGCAAACAGAAGTCCGGAAACCAACTGTTTCATCCGGTGGCGGTAGTGCCACTTCAGGAAATGTTTATATGGCCTATGCTATCGGCGAAGTTTCCGTGCGGGAAGCCGATGCAGGAAACACACACTTGTCGGAGGGTTTCATAGGCCCGGATTTGTATGCCATTATGGGGATAGAAGATTACACACTTCTCAAAGGTGTGCAAATCTATCCTTCTCCGGTAATAACCGATTTGAACATCCGGTTTAGCCAACCCGGAGCCTATGAAATAAGTCTGTTCGACCTTACCGGTAAATTGATTCGCCAAGTAAGCGTAAATCACAAAAGCCATGAAAAGTTAGATCTCAGAAATTTGAATTCCGGCATTTATTTGCTGGTCATCACCAATCATCAAAACAAACAAGCTGTAATACTCAAATTTCAAAAACGCTAAAAATTAAAAGCCATGAAAAGAACTTTGACTCTATTCATTTCATTGTTCATCACTTATTTGTTCTATGGGCAAGGCTTCAACTACAAAGCCTTGATAAGTGAAAATGGCAACCCGGTCTCAACACAAATTGTTAACGTGCGTTTCACCATTTTAGATGGTGCAACCACGGTATATCAAGAAACCCATACCGTAAACACGGATGAATACGGAATTTTCAGTGCAAATATCGGTGAAGGGTCCGTTGTTTCGGGTGATTTCAATAATTTGGATTTTCGCAATAATCTTTCGCTCAAAGTGGAGGTGGATACAGGATCGGGTTATCAGGATTTCGGAACCGAAGAATTCAAATATGTTCCTTATGCCAAATCCGCCGACTATTTGAAACCCACCGATTATGTGGAAGCGGATGTAATAAAAGCCAATAATCATTTGTATGTAGGTCAAGCTACAACGCAGAATGAACTGCTTTTTGTGGCCGGTGATCCGGCCGGTGCGGAGTTAGCGGAATTTAAAATGTTAAATACCGTATCCGGAAATGATATTTTGCAATTGACCATGGATGCTCCTTCATCAGGAACAGCCCAATTTATTGAAGGCTATACCTCAGGTTTGGGCACGGTGTTTCAAATCAATCATAACGGCGATATTATTACGGATGGCAGCATCAGTTTGGATGGAAATGTCTCTTTGGATGGAGATATCAATATCGGTGGAAAAATCAAAAATACAACTTCAGGTAATACCGATTTGAAAGCCTATGTTTACGGATACATCACTTCCAGTGGAGCTATTGATACAAGTAAATCTTCAAACGGTTTCACAGTAACCAAAACCGCAACCGGTATATATAAAATAACTTTGACCGGTCTTTCATCATCTGATGACTATATAGCCATTGTATCACCTCGTTGGAGGTCCGGAACATTTGTGGTGGGAACTGTTGATGTGCATTCAGGCTATTTTTATGTGGATATTTATAATAGCACCGGAAACCACGTGGATAACAGTTTCTACTTTGTTGTATACAAGAAATAACTTTTGTCCCGGGTTCCTTGAGTTTCTTGTTTTGTAAATCCCCTTTTTTCCGGGTTATGCCCGGAAAGGGGATTTTTATTCCTCAATTGAAAATCAATTCATCTGCGGAGCAGGAACACGCTTAACATCTTTTTTCTTCAATTTTGTTTTCGGCTTTTTCTTGATGATGTCCAATTCATCAATAATGCGTTTGGCATTTCCGTATTTGTCAATGATAAACAAAACATAACGTATATCTACAATGATACTACGTGCAACCTCCGGTCTGTAATAAATATCTTCCATCACACCTTCCCATACGCCGTCAAAAGCCAAACCTATCAAGTTGCCATAAGCATCCACAGTCGGGCTACCCGAATTACCGCCCGTGATATGATTTGTGGCCAAGAAATCCACCACCATCGTTCCGTCAATATTTTTATACGGACCATAATCGCGTTTTTCATACAAGGAAATCAATTTGGGCGGCACATCAAATTCGGGATCTCCGGGAATATATTTTTCCATCACTCCGTAAAGATGTGTAAAAGGTTTATAATACACTGCATCACGCGGCCTGTAACCTCTTACACGGCCATAGGAAACCCGCATGGTGGAGTTGGCGTCCGGAAAAAATTTCTTTTCGGGAAAAACCTCCATTTGAGCTTTCATATACAAGCGCATCCACTCATTGATTTGTGCTTGTAAGGCATGCATCGGTTTCATCACCTTCATGTTGAAAAAGTCATCTTGCAAAGAAATCAACCGCACACCCGGATCATTTTCAAAAGCTTGTATGAATTTCTTAGGGTTTTTAGACAATACTTTTTCCAATTTCTCTGAATCGGCCAGGAAACTTTTGTTGTAAATTTCATCGGCCACGGCTTCCACGCCTTTTTCTTCCAAGGCTTTTTTAAATTCGGGATGAATGAATTCACCGGGAATAACTTCCAAATAATGTTTCATCAACAACACAAAAATATCCCTATCAACCTCTTTGACATAATTTTTCATCAAATCATTCAATAAATAGTCTTTATATCGCTTGTATAGGGCTTGATATTGTTTTTTATCAGCCTTGGCCACGCGGTATAAGCCTTTCAGAATGGCATAGTTGAGTGTGGCATCAATGTTTCTATAAAATACCTCCCGGTGAACATCCGCCGCCACCCTGTATTTTTCAATTTCCAAATAAAGTTTTTTCAACCGGGGCAAAACATCGCCATATTTTCTTTTCCATACTTCGTTTCGGTTAATTCGCTTGGTGAATTCCTTTTCATAGGCTTGCTTGGCTTCAACCGCTTTGAATTTTTTCAATCCCTTGCTTTCACCAATCCAAAACTTCCAATAATTGGCCAATCCGGCGAATTTGCTGGATAGTTTGAGTTTTAATTCTTCGGATTTTTTCATGTATTCAGACATCACATTCAAGGATTTCTCTCTGACTCCCACACGTGCGGGATCGCGCAAATCCTGTATTTGCTTCACCGCATAGGATGTCAAATACTCATTAGTAGAACCCGGAAAACCCATAATCAATGTGAAATCATCAGGGGCTACTCCGGCTAAGGAAATTTTCAAATAACGGGCCGGTTTGAACGGTACATTTTTTTTGCTGTATTCTGCCGGTTTATTGTCCGGGCCGGCATACACCCTGAAAATGGAAAAATCGCCCGTGTGGCGAGGCCACATCCAGTTGTCCGTGTCGCCACCGAATTTACCGATGCTTTCGGGCGGTGTGCCCACCAACCGCACATCCGGATACTCGGTTTTCACAATCAAATAATATTTATTGCCTTTAAAAAAAGGTTTCACCTGCCGGTGAACAAACTTTTCCTTGGGAAACTGTTTCAAATAGGCCGCAATATTTTTATCAATCATGGATTGGCGTTGGGCGGGATCACCCGTTTCCGGCACATCTTTCAATATAATATCCGTCACATCCTTGAATTCGTTTATAATATAAATGCTCAAATCCACCGGAATTTCTTCTTCAAAAGACTTGGCCCAAAAACCGTCACGCAAATAATTATGTTCCGTGGTGGAAACCGAAGCAATCGCATCATACCCACAATGGTGATTGGTGAAAACCAACCCCTTGTCCGAGACAAATTCCCCCGTACAACCGTTGCCCAGTTGTATCACCGCATCACGCAACGAAGGTTTATCATTGCTCCAAATATCTTCCGCAGTCATCTGCATGCCCATCTTTTGCATATCGGGCACCATCATCTCAATTTCCGGCGGAATCCACATCCCCCCTTCCCCTTCTTGCGCCTGTAAATTCCATGATATCAATAAAATCCATACAATACTTAATAATTTTTTCATCTTTCCGGTTTTTTATTTTTCACCCATAAAGATACAAGATTTTCACCGGTTTCAATCGTACAATTCATATAAATAAAAGAGCAACATTCAATCATCTTTTTCACTGCTTTTAAAAATTGATTTTCTTGGGCGCCTTATGGCGTGCTCCGTTTAAATCTTTTTCGGCTCAAAGCATTTTTGTAAGTTGCCGTGCGGGGTCTCCTCGTCGTAGCTCGGAGCCTCCTCCGTCAAACAAAAAATTAGCTTTTCGCCTTCAAAAGGATACCACTTCGCCCGCCGGCGCAATTATATCTATAAATGAAGTGAACCGTTTTAGTGTTAATACACCAAAAAATTTGCTTAAAAAATTATATTTTTGAACAATTATGAACACTTGGATTTAAATGAAAAAAATTGCTTGGTATACATTTGCCTTTTTTTCATCCCTTATAGGTTTATATCCGGTTGTATACTTTTTGATTGATAGGAAATTCGGGCTATTATCATTCAAATCAAACGAGTTATTAAGCAATGCTTTATGGAACATGGCTTTTTATGGTCATATTATTTGGGGCGGAATAGCTTTATTGATAGGATGGATACAATTTAGCCATAGATGGAGAACAAAGCATATTAAATTGCATAGGAACATTGGGAAAGTATATGTCAGTGCTGTCTTCATAAGTAGTATAAGCGGTTTATATATTGCTTTATATGCAACCGGTGGTATGATCAGTTCGCTTGGCTTCATTTCATTGTCACTTGTGTGGTTGACAACGACCATTTTGGGTTTACGATCAATTTATCAAGGAAAAGTTGATTTGCATGAAAAATATATGATGTATAGTTATGCATCCAGTTTTGCCGCAGTAACTTTGAGGATTTGGCTTCCGTTATTGGTTTTGGCAACAGGTTCATTTATAAGCGCGTATAAGATAGTTGCCTGGTTATGTTGGATTCCCAATATTGTTATTGTTTGGTTTATAATAAAGAACAAATCAGGCAATTATACATTAAGTAAAACTGAAACAAGGTTTTAATTGATTATTGTTTTTTGCGCCAGGGATGGGAGCGTTATGAGGCGAAGGGCAAGCCGATTGTTTTTGTGCTTGCGAGGAGGCTTGGAGCGAAGGCGACAAGACCCCGCAACAAGCGATACAAAAACCGGCTTGCCCGAGCCGAATTCAAGCGGACAGCCCGGTGCCCGCCGGGTGAGACTTGGCGGTTGCGAGTGCGCTCCGTCTTCACGAAGCAAGCGCCTTAGTATGAACCCGTGCGGGCAGGCGCCCTGAATACTTTTAAAAAAATCAAGCTTTTTAGGCTCCATGCATGGCTGAATAAATGGAATAAATATGTAGCTTTGCAATTAAATAAACAGGAGGCGTTCAAAATGATAAACCGGAGAAATATCAGGGCCAAAGTGATGCAACAACTCTACTCGTTGGATAAGACCGGTGAGAAGGATTTGCAAAAGGCCGCAAAGGATTTGGAGAAAAATTTGCAGAATATTTATAAACTTTATTTGTTGCTACTGGATTTATGGGTGGCTATCAGGGATGCGGAAGCCGATTTGTTGGAGCGAAGACGCAGGAAATTTTTCAAGTCGGAAGAGGACATCAATCCCAATTACAAGTTTGTGAACAACCGGGTTTTGAAACAACTGGCGGACAATGAAGTTTTGCGTTCATTGGTTGAAAAATATAAATTGGACCGGATTTGGAATTATGAGAAGGAGTTGGTTCATTATTTTTTGGAAAAAATTAAACAGTCGGATTACTACAAAAGGTATATGGCTAGTGATGAAGATAGTTTTGATGAAGACAAAAAGTTTATCATGGATGTTTATAAAAATATCATTGCTCCCGATAAAAAATTGCATACCTTTTTGGAAGACTGGGAAATCAATTGGGCGGATGACATGGCTGTGGCCAATACGATGGTGATGAAGACATTGTCGGACATGCAGGAAAAAGACAGTAAGTATAAAAAACTTCCGGATTTGTATAAGAATGAAGGTGATGAAAAGTTCGGGAGAAACCTGTTGTTCAAAACTTTTCAAAACAAGGACAAGTTATCGGAGATGATCAAAGATAAAACGATCAATTGGGATTGGGAGCGCATTTCACATGTGGATAAATTGTTGATGATGATGGCCTTGGCTGAGTTTTTGTATTTTCCGGAAATACCCGAAACGGCAACCATGAATGAATATGTGGAATTGGCCAAAGAATATTCCACGCCCAAGAGCAACAGTTTTATCAACGGAATTTTGGATAAAATTTATAAGGAGTTAAAACAAAAAAACCAGATTAATAAAATCTAACTTTAAAAAATATATGTTATGAAAAAGTTATTCATTCTGCTATTGAGTTTAATTATTTTAACGGGTTGCGGTGAAGATAACCCGGCCAAGAAAGTGAAAGAAGAGAATTTGCAAGAAGCCCAACAGAAATTGGAGGCGATGAATAAGTTTCCGAAAATGGAATTTCAATACACGGAGGTTGACTTCGGGAAACATAAAGAAGGGGAGGTTTTGGATACGGTTTTTGTGTTTAAAAATACGGGGGAGGCACCATTGATTATTTCCAAGGTGAAAACAAGCTGCGGATGTACGGCATCCGATTGGCCGCGCGATCCCGTGATGCCCGGAGATGAAGGAAAAATTGCCGTAGAATTCAACACACGAGGAAAATCGGGTAAACAAACCAAAACCATCACCATACACAGCAATGTGAAAGAAATCACTACTACGTTGAAGATTCATGCCATGGTGGAGCGTGACCCGAATGCTAAAGCAAAAACGAGTAAAGTTCCTAATTTGAAAAAATTACCAAAGGAATTACTTAAACCTACACCGGGAGGAGAAAGACCTTAAATGATAAAAAAATATCTTTTATCCGCATTGATCGTTTGGTCTGTAGTGGCTATTATCGGTCTTTTTTTGCGTTATATGCAAATTTGGCCGGTGGAGGTGAATTTTTCTTATTGGCTGCATGCACATTCGCATGCGGCTTTTTTAGGATGGATACATGCGGCTTTGGTGGTACTTCTTACGTATGCATTACATCCTTCCGTATTACAATCCGCTTTTTTAAAACGGCTTTTTTGGTTTTCGCAGTTGATGGTGGCAGGTATGTTGATTTCTTTCCCCATGCAAGGATATAAACTTTTCTCCATTTTATTTCTATCCTTGTTTTTATTGGGGACCTATGTTTGGGCTTGGATTTATTTGAAAAAATTAGACAATGGAAAGGTTTATCCGTTTACTTTTTCCTACGGAAAAACCGGAATTTTTTTTATGATATTGTCAAGCATCAGTCCGTGGATTTTAGGGGCGATTATTCATTTTTTAGGAAAAAACAGTGTTTGGTATAAGCTGGATATCTTTTTTTATCTGCATTTTCAATACAACGGATGGTTTTTCTTTGCGGTCATCGCACTTTTGATTTATTGGGTGGAGCGCTCCGGAATTATTTTGCCGCAACAACCCGTGAAAAAAGCCAAAAAGTTATTGACTGCCGGCGTTTTGCTGGGCTATGTGACCAATGTTCTGTGGATTGAACCGCCGCTCTATTATAATTTTATCGCTTTGATTTCGGTTATCCTTGAAGCTTGGGGTTTGTGGATTTTATTGGAGGTTTATAAGGATTTGCCTGAAGAATGGAAACAAAACAATATTGACGTGTGGATGAAATGGATAGGTGCGGGTTTCGGTTTGAAAGTGATTTTTCAGTTTATGGCGTCATGTCCATATCTGTCCATGGTGGCATATATATACCGCGATTTTATTATAGGATATCTTCATTTTGTGCTTTTGGGGGTTTACTCGGTATTTATACTTTGGATATCCCTTCATCTGAAATTGCTTAAAATTAAAAAATCATATATAATCGGTTTTTTCTCCGCATGGGCCGGTATGGTTACTTTTATTTTTATAAAAGGATTCATTCTTTGGTTCGGATGGCCGGGACATGATATCATACATTTAATTGTATTTGGTTTTACCTTTATAATGGTTCTGTTTATTTTATTGATTACTAAAGATGCTTTTAAAAAACTACATACAGGTCAGTATTCAAGTTAAAGACAAAAGTCTTTCCGATATGATTACCGCACTTATGTACGGAGAAAATTTCGAAGGATTTTGGGAAGAGAAAGACCAATTGCATGCTTTTATTCCGGAAGAGCTGTGGAATAAAACAAGATTTGAAAACTTGATAATAAAACCCTTTGATTTGACCTATTCCTTTCAAAGAATTGAAGAAAAAAATTGGAACAAAGCATGGGAAGAAAGTTTTCAACCCGTTTGGATTGATAAAAAAATTTATATCCGGGCAGGTTTTCATCCGCCTTCACCTGATCATGATGTTTTGGAAATTATCATTGACCCCAAAATGAGCTTCGGCACCGGTCATCATGAAACCACTTCTTTAATGATACGACTGATGTTGGAAGAAAATTGGGAAGATAAAACCGTGATTGATATGGGCAGTGGAACCGGTATTCTGGCTATTTTGGCCGAAAAACTAGGTGCCCGTGAAATTTTTGCCCTGGACGTGGACTCATGGGCCTATGAAAACATGAAAGAAAATATTTTGAATAACCAAACGTTTCGTATAAAACCCATTCATGGTGATGCGCTTGCCCTAGCTGATTTGCCGGAGGTTGATATTTTTTTGGCCAACATCAACAGAAATATACTCCTGAATGATATGAAACACTATGTCAAAAAAATTACCGCCGGAGGTCTACTATTTCTTAGTGGAATTCTTGATGATGATGTGCCATTGATTGAAAAAAAAGCATTACGTTTGGGTTTGAAGCCGATAAAACAAATAGAAGAAAACGGATGGGTGGCCATAAAATTTGGGCTTTAACCTAAAAACCTATAAATTTGCTTGTTAAGGCAATTCATAAATAGAAAATTTATGCGGGAAAAACATTTTCCTTTTGAAAACAAACTCCACCAAAAAGAAGAAACACATCATTTGATATTGTTTAATGATGACTATCACACTTTTGATGAAGTAATTGAAGCATTAGTATATCATTGCGGACACAGTGAGCAACAAGCCGAACAATGTGCTTGGATAACACACTATCGCGGAAAATGCACTGTAAAAACAGGCAACTATGAGCAATTGAAATCCATGGCCATTGCCTTATTGGAAGAAGGCTTAACGGTTGAAATATATTAAATTTTATGAAGTTAAAATTTATTTTAATTAGTGGTTTTTTATTGTTTTTTGTTTCTGTGATATCAGCGCAGGAACAAGTTATAAAACACACTGTGGAGCCAGGAGAAACCATTTACAGCATTGCCAGAAAATATAAAACCACGCCTTATAAAATTTTAAAATACAATTCCGGTTTAGACACACATATTCATCCCGGTCAAGTAATTCTCATTCCTGCAGGAGAAAGTGTGTTGGATACTATTAAAAAAGCCGGATATGCCGGATTCAAATATCATACGGTTAAAGAAAACGAAACCCTTTTCAGTATTTCCAAACAATACAATACGTCTTTGGAGGATATAATCAGTGTGAACCATATTGAAGAGAATAATATCAAGTTGGGGCAAGTTATCATCATACCCATCTATCCCGATCCTTTTAAAAAACTGGATACTACGAGATTTACGGTTTATACCGTTCAACCCAAAGAAGGAAAATGGAGAGTGGCTTATAAACACGGTATCACCGTGGAAGAATTGGAAAGATTGAATCCCGACATCAAAGAAAAACCACTGCAAATCAATCAAAAATTAATTGTTCCGAAGGTCAAAGCCGAAACCAAAACCGAAGAAGAAAAAAACTATCTTTTTCATGAAGTAAAACCCTTGGAGACCATTTACAGCTTATCTAAAAGATATAACATATCGCAAGAAGAACTTATTAAAAACAATCCCGAATTGACCGAAGGATTGAAAGCAGGTCAAATCATTAAAATTCCCAAGCAAAAAACTCGGCAAGAACTTCAAGGCAAGTTTATATATCATAAAGTCAAACCCAAAGAAACGCTCTGGA
>JALVDN010000187.1 GCA_027008965.1 Flavobacteriales bacterium
GAGTAGTTCCAGATCAAGACTGTCAAGAGCAAGAAAAATCCTCGAAGAAAAACTATCGGAAATATACCCCGATTTCAAATTGTCAAATTTTAATTCTTGAATATGAAAAATTTTGAACATAAAATAAAAGACCGGCTTAATAATTACAACAGTGAAATAGATCCTTATGAAATTTGGGATGGCATTCAAGCAAAAAGAAATAAAAAGAAAAAACGCAGGTGGGGATTTATTTGGCTTGCTGCTTCGGTTTTGTTAATTGTCAGTACGGTATTTATAATCTCGTCAAGACATGGTAGTAACAATGACAATATCGTAAAACTGAATAAAAGCAATCCAATAAAAACAAGCTCCAAAAACATACAAAAACAACACGATAATCCTGTGACAAATTCAAAAAACAGCAAAGCCTATGAATTAAGTGCTTCTACCAAATCAAGGAACAATCATATCGAAAATCGGTCAGCAAATATTGAATATAAATCAACTGAATCAAGCGACCACTATGATATAAAAACCAACAATAAAATCAAAAAATCTAAAATAAGAGAGGCAAACACATCCATAGCATTTAACGATGTTTTAACTATTGAAAAAAGTACGGTGAAAAAGTCTAACCCAATTGAAAATTCGACTAATAACTCCGAAATTATCACAAACAAATCTAAAAAGTTATTAAATATTCAAGGCTTAAATATTGAATTGAAGGAATTGTCTTTTACCCCTTATTCATTGGCTATAAATTTTGATCCGGTACCGGGCAAAAGCCGTAAACATGAGCGTTTTAATAGTAAACCATACCCTGAATTAGCCATTGCAGTTAATTATACACACAATGATTATTCATTGAAAAATCCTGCTTCCGAATCCTTTATGAGCAATGTCAAAAACAATGAAAAACAGTTAGAGTCTTTCGATATATTTTTCGGATACAATATACCTGTTTATAGGGGTATTGGTATATTTACAGGACTTAACTATGGTCAAATTGACAGTAAATTGGATTTTAGTTTTATGGATAGAAAAGAAATTGTAATCGATAGTGCTTTGACAAAAATAGTGTACAAAAGTTTAACGGATACTTTGAAAATCTATGAAAGAGCCAAGACAAACGCAATATATGAAATACACGATGTAAAATACAATTATAGAAGATATTTAAGAATACCGTTATTACTGACATACGCTTCATCAATAAAATCTTTGAAGTATGAAATGAGAGTTGGTGCGGATTTTAATATATTGACTTGCAATAATGCAAAAACTATCAGTCCGGAAGGCAAGACGGTATCAATTGAAGACACGGAACTAAACTTGAATAGAAACAAGATTTTAGGAGATTTTCATTTTGATTTGAGACTGGAATTTAAACTGAATAAAAATCTTGCTGTTTTATTTGGACCTCAATACAAAATGAGCTTGGGGTCTTTGATGCAGGAAAAAGCGGGTTTTGACCAATACCGGCACAGCATTGGAGTAAATATAGGAGCTAAATACAGGTACAATTAGTATCTGCAAGAAAACACATCAAATCCTGACTCCTGTTTCATAAGCTGATTTGTCTGAAACCTTGCAGCCCAGATAGCTTTGGCAGATTTTTTCCATTGTCAATCTTGATGAATTAAAAGCGTGGGAAATAGATCCTCCCTTTTTGCCTGCCAATAAATCCCCTCCTACAAAAAGACCTTTTATTGATGTTTCTCCTCCCTCCAATAGTTTTGGAGAATCTCCACAAAAGTCGATTCCTGTTGATTTGAGAAAATTCTCAGGTGTACTTCCACCCAAAGCATAGACTACCCTATCAAATTCTTGCACACCATATTTCTCCTCTTTGAAAAAAACCAAGGGCTTATTATTTTCTGATATTTCTACTTTTGAAATATTGCTTCCATACAGAATTTTAACTTTATTGCATTTTTCCAATTCTTCAATACTCCGCTTATTAAATATATTCATTTTTTCAAAGCTTTTTCGTCTATAGGAAAGAGTGACAACGTTACCCATTTCCACCAAATATTGAGCAAATTCAGAAGCAGAATCTCCTCCTCCGACAACTAATATATTTTCATTATTTGATTTAAAAGAACTAATATCAAAATGAATTCTGTTTTTTAGTTTCAAAGGCAATTTATAATCAGGTTTATTTGGCTTACCAAAAATACCAATAGCTATTACAACAATTTTTGATTCGTATTGCCCTTTATTTGTGATAATTTTAAAATAATCGTCATTATCCTCATCGTGCTTCTCGATTTTGAGAACTTCCTCTTTGTAATTAACTTGAACTTTAGTATCGGCAATTGCTTTATCCAAATAGTTAATAGTATCCTGTTTTGTGCCGTCCTCCAAGCACATAACTCCATGACATACAGCTGGCATTCCTTTGTAATTGGCAGTCACCAATTTTTTCTCCGGATATAATGATCTTATCACCCATGAGTGTGCTTCTGCCTTGTCCACAATCAAAATATCCTCAGGTTTCAGTCCGGCAGCTCTTGCTTCCATGGCCAAAGATATTCCGGCAGGGCCGGCACCAACGATAAAAAGTTTATATCTTTTCATATGCGTAATTTTTGGATTTTATGAATAAAAAATGAAATACACCCAAGAAACCTTTGATGATAAAACTATTCATTTTTAAATTAATTTAGAAATATTTTTGTCAAGCAGGTTTTATATGCAAAACTATCCTTATTAAATATAAAACCCGTATCTATTGCAAAAAAACAGAACAATAAATCTACATTATTTATTACAACAAAATATAAAGAATTTAGTTCAAATCCGCTATTTAAGAAATATTAAAAAAACAATAGTGTCCTAAATAAATTTTACCAAAGCAAATATAAGCTTATAACCAATAAAATAGGATATAAAAAACACAAAATCAAAAAAGAACCCCCTGAATTATTTTATCAGGTGGTTTT
>JALVDN010000188.1 GCA_027008965.1 Flavobacteriales bacterium
AAAAACTTTTGGGCGCCATACATGAGTATGACTGCCACGGGGAAAAGTGCTATGATTCGTTTCGTTTTTGCCATGCTTGAATTTGACGTATGGTGTAATAAAGCGCCAGGAAAACGGCTGATAATGAAAACACCACTGTCAACCACGGGGGATTGTTGTTGTATTTCAAGTCTAAATAATTTCCCAACCAAGCGCCCGCTCCGATGATGACTGCCATTTCCACCACCATGCCGGAGAAAAAAATGATTTTTCCGGTTTTATTGTTTGACGGTTGCTTTTTTGGTTTCATGACCGGTTGGGGTTCCGGCTTGTGTCATTTCACAAACGGCATTGAATACCGCACCGGGTTCTATGCTCAATTTTTTGGTTTTTACTTTTCCTTCTATATAAGCCGAGTTTTTGATGCTCAAAAGTTCTTTTACTTCCACTTCGCCATATATTTTTCCCATCACTTCCATGTTGGAGGCGCGGATGTTGCCTCGTAAACTCCCCGATTCTCCCACCACAAGTTTTCCGGTGGTGGACAGGTTGCCTTCAAAACTTCCGTCTATTCTGAAATCCTCTTCAGAAACAATATCTCCGTTGATTTTGGTGGTTTTGCCCAGTCTGTTGGGTTGTTTGGAAGTGCCGTTTCCGTTGGATTTTTTCTTTTCGTTGAACATGATGTTTTATCTTTTTTGTGTGAGTGCGTCCTTGTTTTTGGTTAGTTGCAAATGTATGAATTTATTGCGTGACATGATATGATATTCAGGAACAACACATTTTTTTTCTTTCAATTTTTCAATGATATATTCCGCCGATTGCCGGCTGAGGAAATTTCCGGTGACTACGAATGAAGTGTTTTCGGTGAAATCCACCTTGAATATTCTTTTGGTGTAGGAGCGGGTTTCATGATAAAAGTCTTGCAAACATTTTTCGAGTTGTTCCGTATTAGCACTGTCAGCGGGTTTTTCAAAGATGAGGTAAAAGGGAGGCTCTTCTTTTTTGGCGGATTGACCGTATTTGATTTTCAATATTTTGAGCTGACGGGCCAGTTCTTCGGCTTCTTTTTTGTGCGGAGTTTCAGTAAAAATGCTAGCCGTTTCTTCCAATGTTTTGATGTAAGCGTCGATTCCTCCGGTTTTTCCGACCAATTTGGCTTTATAAAAATATAATTTGACTACTTCGGGATGCTCACGGTATTGTAATATAAGTTTTTCGGCGAGGTTTTTGGCTTCGGTCCATTTTCCTTCTTGGTCAAGCATGTAAACTTTTTTCAAATCTTCATTGAATTGTTCGTTGGATTTAAATTCTCCTTCTTCGGGATGCAAGACATAGCGGGTGTAGTAATGACCGGGATATTTCTCGGCGAGTTGCTTGGCGTAATATTGGCTTTTATCGACTTGATGCAGTTTTTTATGGATTTTATACAGCATGTAGAGCGCTTGTGCTTCGGTTTCCGCATCGGGTTTGGCTTGCAAAACCGTGTCCAAATGCTTCAAAGCCAGGTCGTATTCCTTGATTTTCTCATCTGCATAGTTGATGCCCAGATAGAGATGAGCTTTCACCATGAGTGTTCGGATGGAATCGATTTCTTTTTCATTTTGCGGTAAGCGTTTCAAATAGTATTCCACCGTATATTCGGGTTTTACTTTCTTTTCTTCTTGATGTTTCTTTTCCATTTCCCTGGCCATCTCTTCCTCTTCTTCTTCAATGATTTCATTGTCCAATTCACCGTATTTGTTTTTCAAAAACCAAAGGTCTTCCAACTTTCTATCGCCCCAACGTTCGGCAAAGGCTTCACGGCCTTTTGCCACTTGTGTGCTGTTGTAGAAATAAAAGGTTCCTCCGGTTTTTTCGGCTTTTTCCTCAGGCTTTTCCTTTTTCTTCTGTTCCAGTTCTTTGAGTTTTTCTATATGTGCAAGGATTTTTTGACGTTGCGTGGCCGTATCCAGTAGGATAAAACGCAAAATACTGTCGTTTTGTTGAATCACTTCCTCCCATTGCATGATTTTGGCAATACTTCTTCTTTTTTGTGAAGTGAGCAAATGTTCCATTGTGTTTTTGTCCAACACCTGAAGCAAACTGTCCAAGTATTTTCCCGCGGTCAAATAATCCGAACCATTCCAATAAATATCGGTCATAGAAGAATAGGCCAATTTTTTCAAAGTTTTGTTGGAAGAGCGTGCGGCCTGTGTATAATGTTTCACGGCGGAGTCATTCTCTTTTCTGTAATCATAAATTTCTCCCATGCGATAATGAATCTCCGGATAATACTTGTTGAAATAATAGTTTTTGAAATAAGCATTCAGTTTTTTCAAATATTCGGGATGCCGGGCCGTATCATCCAAAGTCAGGTGCATCCTATACCACCGGGTGCGAAGCACGAAATCTTCGGGATAATTGTGTTTCAAAATCAAATCCGTCATGACCAGGGCCGAATCCTTACGGCCTAATTTTTCCCATACTTGAGCGGATTTATAGGCCAATTTCATTTTCAGGTTTTTGCTTTTGGCGTTCAAAGCCGCCAACCTGTAAAGAACGGCGGCCGTATCCAACTCCTCCTTGAATTCATCCCTGAAACTTTCGGCCAAAAAAGCGTAAGCCAATGCCTTGTCATCCGGATGTGTTTTCTTGTTTTTGATAATCCGTTGAAGCGCCCGGCGGGCATATTCCACATTGCCCAGTTTCAAATAGACCTTGGCCCGCCACAATAAAAGTTTATCGCGAATATTCGAATCATAATAAGTATCCAAAGCGTAGTTGAGTGCGTCCAATGCTGAAAGATAGCGTTGGTCATAATACCGTGCTTGCGCCAAGAGCAACATCGCTTCGTCCATTTGCGTGTTATATTCCGTTCCGCCTATGTTCATGCTGTGTTTTTGAACGGCCTTGGCGGCTTTTTCCTCCGCTTTTTCGATGTAGGGCGATTTGGACT
>JALVDN010000189.1 GCA_027008965.1 Flavobacteriales bacterium
AGAATTTTTGTAACTTGTTCTTGTGTAAGGTTTAAATTTCTCATCTTTTTTTGTTTTTTATTGTTAATCTAATAAATCTATGAAATTTGAACCTTACACACTTTTTGGGATAGTATCCGCCAGGGATGGAAGCGGTATGAGGCGAAGGGGAAGACGAGTGTTTTTGTGCTTGCGAGGAGGCTTGGAGCGAAGGTGACAAGACCCCGCAGCAAGCCATACAAAAACCGGCTTGCCCGAGCCGAATTCAAGCGGACAGCCCGCCCGGGCGCCCTGCAAAATAAAAATCCGGCGGAAATGAGTTGTTTAAAACGGTGGTTACTTGTTGTCCGGATTGAATTTTTGCAAGAAAAACAAAATGGGTAGCAAGATGAATAGCAAAACGGGTTGGGTCAATATCCGGCGGATGTAGAATAAAGGGCGATAGCCGAGATGATCGTAGAACCGGTAGGAGAGCATAAATAATATTAACAAAACGAGACCGGTAAAAGCGTATAATATGACGAGTGATTTTTTGATTTTCAACCGGGGGAAAAGAATGATTAATATTAAAATGGACAGGGTACTCACAAGGATGTAACGAACTAAAAGTTCAACATAATGCCACCGGGATAAAACAGGCAAGGGACGGGTGAGATATTTATCGTTGGCAAAATAGCTTAGGAGCGGATCATGGAATAAATTTTTTTCAAAGGCACGAAGTACAACCAATGAAATCAGTAGTAGAGCGGTGATGGTGTATATGTAGGCTGGTTTTTTCACCGGGTTGTATCTTGTTTGATTATTTGCGGTTTATGAAAGAGTCCGCGTGCTTTTTTGATTTTTTTTCGGTACATTTTTTCTTTCATGGGTGTCACTTGCAAATGTTTTTTGCCGGGCGAAACATACATGATGTTGAGACCCAAGCCGCGTAGTACGAACAAGATGCCCACCAATGCTGCGACATAGGGAATGATTTTTGGGATTTTGTTTCGGAGGTTGGCCGTTAGCATGTTTTGAAGATAGGTGATAAGCATCATGGCGGGGGTGGTGCCCAATCCGAAAAATATCATAAAAAGAGCTCCTTTGAACGGATCTCCGGTAGCCAGCGCGCCTACAAGTGCCATATAAACCAGTCCGCAAGGCAAATAGCCGTTTAAAAAACCCATGATAAAGAAGGAGGAAAAACTGCGTTTTTTGAGGTAAAGGTTCATTTTTTGTTTGAGGAAGTTCAAAGTACGGGTCCAAAAGGAAGGAGAGCTTGCTTTGAAAAATTTCAGTTGCGGATAGAATGCTACAAGGATCATGAGGAGTCCGAAAATCAAGGAAATTTTTTGTTGTAATCCGGCCAATTGAAGTCCTTTGCTGAGAAAACCCGCAAGCAATCCGATGCTGGCATAGGCCAGAAGCCGGCCCGTGTGATAAATGATGAGTTGAATATGTTTTTTCCACGGTGTTTCTCTGTCTACAGGCAGGATGAGCATAATAGGCCCACACATACCTACACAATGCAATTCTCCGACAAGGCCCAAAAGTAAAGCACTGATTAAAATTTCCATGGTATTTTATATTTTCATTCTTGCTTTGGGAACGGTTGTCAAAGGTGAAAACTCTCCTTTCAAATATTTATAGTATGCCGTGATGGCGATCATGGCGGCGTTGTCGGTGGTGTATTCAAATTTGGGAATGAAAACTTCCCAGCCTTCGGTTTCGGCGAGGTTTTCCAAGGCTTTTTTCAATCCTTTATTGGCTGAAACGCCACCACCGATGGCAATGCGTTTGATGCCGGTTTGCCGGACGGCTTCCCATAATTTATCGGTGAGCATTTCTATCACCGTATGTTGAAAAGAGGCGGCTATGTCGGCGAGGTTTTGCCGGATGAAATCGGGATTTTCTTTTAATTTTTTTTGCAAAAAATATAGAACCGATGTTTTCAGTCCACTGAAACTGAATGTTAAACCTTCGGTTTTGGGTTTGGGAAATTTGAAAGCGTGAGGATTACCTTCTTGTGCCAATCGATCGATATGTGGACCGCCGGGGTAGGGAAGGCCCAGTAGTTTGGCGGTTTTATCAAATGCTTCGCCTACGGCATCATCAAGAGTTTCGCCCAAAACTTCCATGTCAAAATGATTTTTTACCAATACAATTTGTGTGTGTCCGCCACTCACGGTTAGCCCGATGAAAGGAAATTCCGGAATTTTTCCGGTGGCATCGTCAATAAAATGGGCTAGTAAATGAGCCTTCATGTGATGTACACCGATCAGCGGAATGTCCAACGCCAAAGCCATGGATTTGGCAAAAGAAGCCCCCACCAATAATGATCCGAGTAGTCCCGGCCCTTCGGTGAAAGCCACCGCTGAAAGTTGTTGTGGTTGAACACCGGCTTTTTTCAGGGCTACATCCACCACCGGAACAATGTTTTGTTGATGTGCCCGCGAAGCTAATTCGGGAATAACACCTCCGTATTGCTCATGTACTTTTTGTCCGGCAATAATATTGGACAGGATTTTTCCGTTTTTTAATACGGCGGCGGAGGTTTCATCACATGAACTTTCTATGGCTAAAATCAGAATATCTTTAGTATTTTTGTTTGACATGAATAAAACACAATTAACCCGTTTGTAAAATTACAAAAATCAAAGCGAGAGGGAAAAAAAATATATTCACACGCGTTGTTGCCTTCCTGTTGTCGGTATGGATTATACTGACAATGCTTATTTTGTCGCCTTCCGTTCAGAATTATTGGGCTTCAAAATTTACGGATTATTTGAAAGAGAATTATGATGTGGATGTGCATGTTGAAAAAATATTCATAACACCACTGGGTAAAGTGCAAATGCAAAATGTATTGGCCCTGGATCATCACAGCGATACACTTTTTTATGTCAGGCAATTGCTAACGGGAATCAAACGACCGAAAGCTTTTTTAAAAAATCAATT
>JALVDN010000190.1 GCA_027008965.1 Flavobacteriales bacterium
GAACATCAGTGAGGAAATAGGAAAAATTGATAAATCCGACTTGTCAGAGGAAGAAAAGATGAAGAAAAAAGATGAATTGTTTAGAGAATATGCCGTGAAAAGCGAACGTCTGCACACGCTCCATCAGTTGCTCAAAGCTTATACATTGTTTGAAAACGGAGTGGAATATGTGGTATTGGACGGTCAAGTGAAAATTGTTGATGAACAAACCGGCCGTATCATGGAAGGAAGGCGCTATTCCGACGGTTTGCATCAAGCCATAGAAGCCAAAGAAAATGTCAAAATAGAGGCGGCCACCCAAACCTATGCCACCGTGACGCTCCAAAACTTTTTCAGGATGTACAGAAAATTGGCTGGGATGACCGGAACGGCGGTTACGGAAGCAGGCGAATTCTGGGAAATCTATAAATTGGATGTGGTGGAAATTCCCACCAACAAGCCGGTCATTCGTGAAGACAAAGAAGATTTGGTCTATCGTACCAAGCGGGAAAAATATAATGCCATTATCAATGAAATTGAAAAATTAAGAAATCAGGGACGAGCCGTTTTAGTGGGAACTACTTCAGTGGAAACTTCGGAGTTGCTAAGTAAAATGCTGAAAATCAGGAAAATCCCTCATAATGTTTTGAATGCCAAGCATCACCAGCGCGAGTCGGAAATTATTGCCGAAGCCGGAAATCCCGGTGTAGTGACCATCGCCACGAACATGGCCGGTCGTGGAACCGACATCAAACTACACCCCGATGTAAAAGCCGCCGGCGGATTGGCCATTATTGGAACCGAAAGACATGATTCCCGACGGGTTGACCGGCAATTAAGAGGACGTTCGGGACGTCAGGGCGACCCGGGCTCCAGTCAGTTTTTCGTTTCTTTTGAAGACGATTTGATGCGATTGTTCGGCTCCGAAAGAATGGTGAAAATTTTAGACCGGCTAGGCTTGAAGGACGGTGAAGCCATACAGCATTCGCAAATCACCAAATCCATTGAAAAAGCACAGAAAAAAGTTGAAGAAAACAACTTTGGGATTCGCAAAAGATTATTGGAATATGACGATGTGATGAATGCTCAGCGTGAACTTGTTTATAAACGACGTAGACATGCGCTGGAAGGTAAACGCTTGCGGGTGGACATTGTGAATATGATTTACGAACTAGCCCAATGGATTGTAGAACAATCCAAAGCGCAAGACGATTATTCCTTGTTTGAAAACGAAATCATTAAAAACTTTTCATTGCGCGCACCTGTTAGCGAAGAAGAATTCCGGTCAATGGATAATGCGCGTCTAACGGACATCTTATTTGATAAAGCATATCAACATTATTTGAACAAAATCAAACGAAGCGCTCAAGCCATTTATCCCATCATCGAACAAGTCTATGAGCATCAACGCCATCAATATAAACGGATAGCTGTGCCTTTCACCGACGGAATGCGAACCATTCAAATCTCCACGGATTTGGAAGAAGCATACGAAACCAAAGGAGAAAAATTAATAGAAGATTTTGAACGAAACGTAACACTCGCCATTATAGATGAAGCTTGGAAAGAACATCTTCGCAAGATGGATGAATTGAAAACATCGGTGCAAACGGCTTCCTACGAACAAAAAGACCCTTTGCTGGTCTATAAATTCGAGGCTTATGAATTGTTTAGAAATATGTTGGATAAAGTGAATAAAGAAGTGATTTCATTTCTATTCAAAGCCGATTTGCCCGCACCCGATCCTAATCAAATCAGAGAAAGCCGTCAAGAGCGAAGGCGTAAACCCAAATATACCGAAACCCGTACCGATGTTGCGGCTCAAAGACGACCGGCCGGAGCCTATCA
Organism: Flavobacteriales bacterium; assembly: GCA_027008965.1. GTDB lineage: Bacteria > Bacteroidota > Bacteroidia > Flavobacteriales > Flavobacteriaceae > JAADED01. The sequence goes on from JALVDN010000190.1 coordinate 1,828, forward strand.
AAACATCCCTTCCATGGAAGAATTGGCCGAACACGGAGTTCCCGAAGGAGGTTACGGAAATGCACCGCAAATCACTTCGCCCATACGTAGAGGAAGAAAAATAGGACGCAATGAAGTGGTGACCATTTTAAATGTGAACACCGGCGAAGAAAAACAATTGAAATATAAAAAAGCCTTGCCATTACTGGAAAACGGTGAATGGACATTGAAAGAATAAAATGAAAATTTACACCAAAAAAGGAGATAAAGGAACCACCCAACTTATCGGTGGAACCAGGGTGCCTAAACATCATTTTAGAATTGAAGTTTACGGAACCCTGGATGAACTGCTTTCACATGTAGGTTTGGTACGTGACATAGTGACGGACGAAACACTGAAAAAAGAGTTGATTACAATTCAAAATAATCTTTTCACCATCGGATCCTTTATAGCCGTAGATCCAGAAAAAGAAAAGCTGGCCAACGGCCAGCCCAGATTGGATATACCCGACATAACTCACAAAGACATAGAAGATTTGGAAAAAGCCATTGACCGGATGAATGCAGAACTTCCTCCACTTCAAGCTTTTATTTTACCCGGGGGACATATGTATGTTTCATTTTGTCATTTGGCCAGAGTGATTTGCCGGAAAGCCGAGCGTAAAATGACAGCTTTGCATGAGCAATCTCCCTTGAAGCCCCTTTATTTACAATATATCAACAGACTTTCGGATTATCTTTTTGTTTTGGCACGAAAATTGTCAAAAGATTTGCAGGCCGAAGAGATTCCTTGGAAGCCGGAAAGATAATTTTAAAATTATTAAAAAAATACTAATTTTGCACTCATTTAAAAATCCGAGACTATGTATTGGACATTGGAATTGGCATCTTATTTAAGCGACGCACCTTGGCCTGCAACCAAGGATGAGTTGATAGACTATGCCATCAGAACGGGCGCCCCTTTAGAGGTGGTTGAAAATCTACAAGAAATAGAAGATGATGAACAAGTATTTGAGGATATCAGAGATATATGGCCCGACTACCCCGATGAAGAGGATTTCCTCTGGAACGAAGACGAATATTAAAAAAAGCGGTTCACTCACGACCCGC
>JALVDN010000191.1 GCA_027008965.1 Flavobacteriales bacterium
GTTTGGCCGATGGATTGATTTCACCTATGCTGTTATAGGCTTGAATGCGTATTTCCACAGGCTCATTCAAATCGTATTGGTTTTTATAATCCAAAACCAATAAATCTTTCCCGGGTTCACTCAATAATTCTTGTATGGTTTTATGAATAAGCGCTTCAGTAAACAGGGCTTTTCCGGTTTCTTTTTTTTCCGTCATATACCAACGCCAAAGGCCATCGCCAAAAAGAGCCGCTTGTTTTTCACCGTTAAAAAGAACCATCACAGGCTGATTGGTGGCAATGTTTTTCACATCTGCATAAAAAATAACTTCCGCCGGTTTAAAAAGCTTGACTTCGCCGAAAACATCTTCCAAAGGCGGATAAAGTTGTTTATTGAAATCAGGCAATGAAAACAATGAAAATGAAGGATTCAAACGCGCCGAATAAGACTCCTTAGACAAAACTCCGGCTTGTTTTCCGAATAAATTTTGCGCTTGATTCAATGCCTGCCAATCGGTATATTTTCCTGTTATCCAAAAAAGAGCCCCTTGATATTTCTTGAGTTGCTCCATGTTTTTTTTCTTCGGTTGAAAAACGATAACCAAATCATATTGGGACGGCAAAGAAAGATTTTTATCTATTTGAATGTGATAAGATTTATTTTTTTGCAGAATTCTTTTGAAAACACCCGCATCGGGGTGAATTTTAGAGGTCAATAATAAAATATTCGCTTTTTTATCCAGCACTTCAAACCAAATGTTCAATTGATTATTTCGGATGATCTTTTCACCTTTAAACGGAACAATTTCTATGGTATATTGTTGAATGCCGGGTTTTTCTTCCTTGAAAAAATGTTCTATTTCCACAAAAGGTTTTTCCTTGGACAAGGCAACAGGTTTCGAATAAATGATTTGTCCGTTTTTCTTCACAAGCAACCGGGAGTTCACGGGCTTTCCAGACGCATCATATAAAACACCGATTTTCAATGGAAAAAAATTTCCTTTTCCCACCTTTTTATTATAATCCACACGAACTATTTTCAAATCCGGATAGGTAGTGGTGTCACCTGTAACCACCGGAAAAACATGGAATCTATCGCCAGCATGCAAAGAATATCTGTAATCCTTTCCACGGGTGCTCACACCATCCGTAATCAAAACCACTGCCGAGGCGTGCTTAGCAGCAAATTTGTTTTTCAAATCTTCCAAAACCTTATTTAAATCCGTTTGACTTGACCAATCAACGGGTTTTTCAGCATGCAATAAAGTATCTACAAAAAAATGCTTGATTTCAAACTTTTCCCGGAGGGCTTGAGCTTCGCTCAATGCTTTATAAACCCCCGACATTTCACGCTCATACTTCTCCACCGAACGTGTATGGTCTTCCAACAAAAATAAAACAGGTTTTTCAGCCAATTTTTCTTTGGTTTCACAGGCAGGATTCCACAAAAAAAGTAAAAACAAAGCGATGCTACCGGACCGCAACAAAAAAAGCAAAGTTTTTTCCCGGGGATGATAAACCCACGCGGCAATCAATATGGAAATAAGCACTATAACAAAAACCGGGAAGATCATTCGTTCAGCCTGATTTATGCAAATCTAAATCATTTGTTTGAAACCGGAAGATTTTTTGAGGCAAGTTGTTCCGGCAAGCCTGCATGCCTGCCCGGGCAAAATCCTCATGCCGGCATTTGTCTTGCCTTCACGGCTCCGTGAACCGCCCTGCGGGCGTTTCACTCCGCACCTCCGGGAGCCAAAGGCTTCCTGTAATCCAAAGCCTGAGCTACGCCTTTGTCTCCCTCCGGACTTCGAGAGCCTGCGGCTTCCACACCTTTCGGCTCAATTGCCTCGCCTTGTCTCTCTTCGTGACTCCGCAAGCCTGCCCGCCTTCGCTCACGCTCCGGCGTGCGTCTTGCTCCGTGACGCCTCCAAGCCCTTCGCTCTCCGCTTCGCTCCGGGCTCCGGGCTTGTCGGCGGACCGGTGAGCTGGACAAAGCCGTCTCACCTCTTGCGGCGGGAGAGCCTGCGCAACGCTTGTCTCCCCGCCGGAAATTTTTTAATGAGATTTCTCAGTCGTTGCTTCGCAACTCCTTCAAAATGACACGCTCTCTTACAATAAAATCAGTAGCACCCTATCATTCCGACGGAGCGAAGCGACGAGGAATCCCCGCGCCGGCGGGCGAAGTGATATCCTTTTGAAGGCGAAGCAAAGCGGATGATTGGACGAGGAGGCTCGCCGGCGAATGCCGGGAGACCCCGCAGGCCAACATTACATCCGCAGGCTGAACCGAAAAAGATTTAAACGGAGCACGCCACTAGGCGCCCTGAAAAAAGAAATTATCATAATTGCACGGTTTTTGCGTTAGACCAAAACAAAAATTTTTAGAGTATGACTTATGAACAAACTGACATAAAGGCACTTAACGAAAAAATTGCGGAGAAAAGTCTCTTCACGGATTTGATTAAACGGGAAATCAACCGGGTGATTGTGGGACAAGACAAGATGATTGACCGGTTGCTCATTGCGCTACTCGGCAAAGGGCATATTCTGTTGGAAGGCGTTCCGGGATTGGCTAAAACATTGGCTATCAAAACTTTGGCTGATGCCATAGATGTGACTTTCAGTCGTATTCAGTTTACACCGGATTTGTTGCCCGCCGATGTGATTGGAACGCTCATTTATAATATTCAGGAGAATAAATTCGAGGTGAAGAAAGGACCCATTTTTGCTCATTTTGTTTTGGCGGACGAAATCAACCGGGCGCCGGCCAAAGTGCAGTCGGCACTATTGGAAGCCATGCAAGAAAGACAGGTGACCATTGGTGAGCAAACTTTTAAGTTGGAAGAGCCTTTCATGGTGATGGCCACCCAAAACCCGATTGAACAGGAAGGAACTTATCCGTTGCCCGAAGCACAAACCGACCGGTTTATGATGAA
>JALVDN010000192.1 GCA_027008965.1 Flavobacteriales bacterium
CTCATCCGCTGATGCAAGCTCCAGGGCGCCGTAAAAACGCTCGAATCCGAAGCTTTCAATCCACTTCACGGTATCTTCGCCGCTCCTTTGCGTCATTTCGCCGATCTTCAGCAGATCCTTCGCGGGTACAGTCCTGTCGGGTGCACGGACGATGCGCGAGAGAATATTCGCCGGCGCACCGTAAAAGCGGCTGATGTCCCAAATCGATGCAAGCAGCAGCAGTATACGCATCGCCTCGCAGTTCAGAGGCGTTATACCGGCGGGCCAGTCGTGCGACAGCTTTGCCGTATGGGGGTTGAAGAGCGCAGGTTCGCTGAGGGGCGGCGCACCCTTCAGGGCTTTTATGGAGTTGACTTTATCGATGAGCTGAGCCGCACAGTCGTAGCCGACGAAAAAAGTGCCGCGGTCCGACCTGTTGCGGATCGAGGCGTAGGAGAAGATCAGGTATACATCCGTCAGAGGTCCGCAGCACCCCTCTTTCTTCCGGCCTTCGAGAAGCTTCAGTTTCGCCAGCGGGCGCAGGAAATAGTTCCTGACTATCGCATCTTTTTTCCGGCCGGTGCAATCGTTTCTGGCAATGGGCATTTCATATCCTTTGTTTTTTTAATTTCTTCACCATTAACCCAAGTTCTTTTGCTGTCTCCACAATAAAGTGTGACATTCTCTAACTCATGAGTAAAAGAGATTGCACAATCATCTTCTGCTTCAAAAAGCTCTTTACCTTGATAAATTGCTTTGTTGTCCCAGACAAAAGAACCGCCTGTAAGTTTCCAAATATATGGAAACGAAAGGAACATCCAAAAAGGTATAAGAAGTATTCCTATAAATATCACGATCTTTTTAATCATGGCTTCTTCACCTTTTTAACACGTCTTGGTGCTCTTATTTCTGTATCATAGATATATTCAAACTCTTCTTCATTGAAGTTAATATCTGCTACTGCTGCAACCAAAAAAGCAATAATATGAAAAATTAGAGCAATAAGTGCATACAATTCCGCTGAAGCACTACCGCTATCAAGCGCAACTAAAAAAGCAAATGCGATATGATGTGGTAAAAAAAATAATGATACTCTGGCTGTAAAATCTAAAAATCGGTGTTTTTTCATTTCAACCTCACTTGTTTATTACTAACCCTGAAAAATGAAATCAAGCATAGATCGCCTCCAGATCCGTTGCGGCGTACCTTTAACAATATATAAACTGGAGAGGGGTCCGTTGATGCAGAAATCCCGTAAGAGAGACGGAAGGGTTTTGATTCAGTGTGATACAGACTTTTTCAGGCGGTAGGAGAACAGATAGAGATAAGTGTAGAAATAATAACCAGAACATTTATATAAAGCATCCGTATCGTCAAGAAGCAGCCTGTAGCCTGCAATCCTGTAATCGCGGATCCGGATTTCACAGGCGGGAGTGTATCCGGAGACGGGAGATCCGTCATAGGGTATTTTTTCCGCAGTTTTGCCGTTTGCATAGTCGTTATAATATCCATCGACAACGGAAAATACGTGCCAATCGATGAATAGAGGAGCCGGCCGTTAAAAGAGAGGTGCCAATCACCATCAACACCTCTATCCGATATCGTCACTATCTCCACGAAGCCCCTCTTTTCGCTTATGCCGTGAACGTTGTCGATCTATCTGCTGCACGATCTCCCGGATCGCATCACGGAATCGGTATTCCTCCCCTTCGTTCAAGCAAATAGTCTCAAACAAACCAAAGTAATACCTCTCCCAGATCTTTTCCACAGCCTCGGCATGTTCCGGGGAAAGGGAAAGCTCAATTTTCATTTGTCACTACCCTTCTACATGTTATTTTGCGGTTCTCCCACAACCTCTGTCAATTCAATTCTTTTTGAACACTTATTTTCGCTCGACTGTGCGTGATTATCAAACTGTTTTATATGGTACATCATCAGGCCTATCGCGATCGATGTGAGCATTATAAAAACAAGCGCAAACCGCTTTATCGCGTGTTTTATACGGTGTTTATAGGCATTCTCTTCCTCGCCGTCTTCACGATCGTAAAATGCAGGAATCAATATCATGTACGGTATAGCAAACCAGACAATGAAAAAGGGCGCGGTAAAGCCAGTTATATCCGGAACAAAAGTCCTAAACCCAATCTCAATCTCGGGTAATTTGGAAAGGGAATACAAATACAGCAGGTAAGTCAGGGCGTAAAACACCAAAGCCACTTTGTATTTTTTGACAAAAATCGCAAATATTACAGTTAGTACCGCTGAGCCAGCCATTAATGCAAGTGAAAGTTCCATCATGTTATCTCCTGTTTGAAAATTTTTGAAACTCTTATCTTTATGTCAAGTGATTGCTATTATTATAAAAGGGATCATGATAACAGCTGCCATGGTCAAAAAGGTTTTAAAGCTTATTAATCCTTTATTGACTAAGTCCGCTGATACATACAATAAATATAAAATTGACATAATCAGACCGACCCAAAACAATGGATATTGTAAAATCTCATCTATAATCATCGTATTCTCCTTTGTTTGTTTGGATTTGAAACTCTTATCTTTATGTCAAGCCATCGTTGCTATAAAGTAAGAGATTAAGATAATAACTGTTCCGACTATGTGGGTTTCAGTGCTTATTAACCCTTTTTCTGCGGCAGCGTACAACACTACCAGTGTAAAAAAAATTGAAAAAAGTAGAGCAAACCCGAACCCTGGTAATTGAACAATTTCATTTATCATCGCATTCTCCTTTGTTTGTTTGGATTTAAAATTTTACCAACCGACTTTCGGCGTACTTCCGTTATCCGGGGTGCCGTCCCCTTTTGAAGGGCTCTCCGGCCGCTCTTCGAGGCGCTCTTCAAGCGCCTGTATCTGCGCATCGTCGAAAAAGAGCCCGCGGAGCCGTTCATCGTCATACAGGATCTTCAGCCC
>JALVDN010000193.1 GCA_027008965.1 Flavobacteriales bacterium
TTTTGAATGGCCTCAGTAATCAAAGGAGCATAAATCAAGGAAGGGGTAAGCAATTTTTCACCCCAAGTGTGGTTGTCGTCAAATTTTTCCAAATGCCATGTATCACCGTAATGAGATTTCAAGATTCCTCTGGCGGCGGAAAATCCGTTGCTACGCATTCCGCGGCTTTGAAGGGCGATAATCACGTCACCGGTTTGGATACGGGAACCATTGACGGGTTCTTCAAGGAATTCAGGCAAATGGCCCAAGGCTGTGGCACTCCAATTGAAATGCATTCCGGTGCCATAGCCACCGACACGGTTTCCCAATTCGGCTATTTCACCGCCCGTTACAGCCATGGAAGCAAAAGTACATGCTTCTTCCAAACCTTCCATCAATTCATCAATAACTTGAATATCAATGATATCCACATCCAACACATTGGACAGGACGGCCGGTTCAAATCCCATCACGGCCAAATCATCGGCTACCATAGCTACCAAATCAAAACCGAGGGTGTTGTATTTTGTAAGTCGTTCGGCTATTTCGGCTTTGGTGCCTATACCATCCGAGCCGATGCCGATTCGTTCTTCTCCAAAAAGCAAAAGGTTTGAAAAATTCCCATCGGGGGCGGAGGCGGGTTGTCCTTTCTTTCCAAGGCGGTTTGAAAAGGTTTTTTTGGCATGTGCGTAGGCTATTTTTGATGCCTTATTTCCGAGGTCTATATGAACCCCGACCCTTTTTTTCATGCAATTTTAATCTTGCACAAAGATAAAATGAGACATCAGATTTTCCTAATAAAAAGAAGGTTTTTTTTTAACAAAAATTGTTTATAAATATCTCTTTTCAAGCCAAAAGCCCGGCTTGGCTAAACCGGGCTTATCAATGGTGAGAAGATTATGTTATTGAATAATAATTTTTTTTACGGTTTTTAATTCTCCGGATTCTATTTCCAACATATAAATTCCCGCTTTTAAATGAGATATATGTAGTGCCGTTGCATTTTCATTTATTTCAGTTTGTAAAACATTCATTTTTCTACCGTTTAAATCATAGAGCAAAATACGGCTAACAGGATAATCGGGATGATTATTGACAAAAATCTTATCGGAAGCATTTGTTGGATATACATGAACAAAACCGGATAGGTTGTTTTGTTCAACCGCTTGGTTGGGACTGGCAATTACTTCAACATTATCAATTTCAATGGAAAATTGATCGGTTACATTATGATGACGGAAAACGATGTAAACATTACTTTGTCCGGCCAAGGATGAAATATCCAATGTTCTGGGCGTTAAAGTGTAGACACCATCTAATGTAGATTCATTAAAGGTTACGGTGGAAGCCAATATTTCGGAAACGCTTGTACCTGTAGCCACATAAACCGTATAATTTTCAGCATCCCAATCGGGATCTACTGCCATCACCTCCCAGTGTAATTCAATGGTTCCTGTATATCCGGACAAATCGATGGCAGGGGAAATGGCGTAATTGTCAGGCGTCAAAGCTCCATTGAGCCAAGAAAACGACCGGAGCAAAGGTGTGCCAACCGGATTCCCGTTATCGTCTTGTATTTGAACTACGGTCCAGTTATTGCCATCATTATCGGCATCGATAAGTGTCCAATCCGAAATATCCAAATCATCAAAATCATCTGAAAAAACAGTGGTTTGAGAATAGGATAAATGAATGGAAAATAACAGAACAAGAAAAAAGTAAAATTTTTTCATGGAACTATGGTTTAATTGGTTATGTAATCAAATTTACAATATTTTTGATAAAAAACAAAAAATCTTTACGGACAACAGATTGAAATTTATTTTATCTATATTATTCGTAGACTTTTTTTGCGCCGGCGGGCGAAGTGTTATCCTTTTGATGGTGAAGCCGGGCGGATGTTTGGACGAGGAGGCTCAACACGCAGGTGGTGAGACCCCGCAGGCCAACATTACATCCGCAGGCTGAGCCGAAAAAGATTTAAACGGAGCACGCCATAAGGCGCCCTGAAAATAATCATATTGACTTTGTGGGTTTTGTTATGTTTAATAAAATAGCTTTGTATCTTTGTTTTAAAATAAGTTTATGCCGGCTAAAACCGAGAAGAGGTCTTTTTTTAAGAAACTGACTGATAAATACCGACTGATTATTTTGGATGAGGACACTTTTGAACATAAGGTGGATGTGAGCCTTTCCAGGTTGAATGTTTTTGTGACGGTGGGTTTGTTGTCTATCTTTTTGATTGCGTTGACTACTTTTTTGATAGCTACCACGAAGTTGAAAGAATACATTCCGGGCTATCCATCCACGGATTTGAAAAAGAATGTGTATTTGCTTGTGAATAAATTGGATTCGTTGAACAGGGAGGTTGAAATCAGGGATCAGTATTTGAATCAACTCAGAATGATTTTGACCGGTGATGTGGAGTTTAAAAATTGGGATAGCATTGTGCATAAGAGCGTTATTGTTTCGCCCGACTCATTGGAATTGGACCCGTCCAAGGAGGATTTATCTTTGCGAGAGGAGGTTGAATCGGGCGAAAAGTTTAGTGTGGAACAGAATGAGAAGACATTGCAAAAATTTCGTTACATTGCTCCGGTTAGAGGGTTGATTACCAGGCATTTTAATCTTGGGAAAAAACATTTTGGGGTGGATATAGTGACTTCAACCAATACGCCTGTTAAGTCTGTAGAAGAAGGGACGGTGATTTTTTCGAATTGGACTTCGGATGCGGGCAACGTGATTATCATTGCACATCCGGATAATACGTTTTCGGCATATAAACATAACCAAAAGCTGTTGAAATCAACAGGAGATCGTGTAAAAAAAGGGGAAGTTATTGCTATGGCGGGTGATACGGGTGAAAATTCCACGGGCCCGCACCTTCACTTTGAGTTGTGGAAAAATAATCGTCCGGTGA
>JALVDN010000194.1 GCA_027008965.1 Flavobacteriales bacterium
CAATAATCACTTTATGTTTACCACCTTTTTCTTTACTGAATTCCACTGCCGTAGCCAATCCGAAACGGATTTCCGTACCGAAACGTTCGGCTTGTTTGCGCATGCGCTCCATGAGTTCAGGACCTTGAATGCCTTCCGGGAATCCCGGATAATTTTCCACATCAGTGGTGGTGGTGAGTTGTCCCCCCATTTCCATTCCGGTATACAAAACAGGCTTGTATCCTGCACGGGAAGCATACAATCCGGCTGTGTATCCTGCCGGTCCCGACCCTAAAATCAATATCTTCACGTTTTCAGCTTGTTCACTCATAATTTCTTATTTTTTTTGACTGCAAATATACAACAATATAACATAGCATGTCCAGTCCGGCTTTGTAACTTATGTATCTAAATTATTGAAAATAAACAGGTTGCTAAAACAAATCTCCAAGCCCCGGAATGTTTCCAAAGGTTTTGGAAATAACAGATTTTACTTCTTTTTCCTGCAAATCACCGGCTTGAGCCAAAGCTTGGTTAATGGTGTTCAATAATTTGGCTTCCAATTCATTTTTATCCTGCATCATATCATCGGCAATAAAAAGCGAATGCAATTGTTTGTCACCGGTTACCGTCACTTTGATTTTTCTGTCTTCCGATGTGTGTTCTATTTGGGTTTGTGCCAGTTTTTCACGTGTTTGCTTGACTTCTTTTTTTACTTTGTCAAGTTTTCCCATTATATCAAAAAGATTACCGAACATAGTTTGTAGATTTTTTACAAAGGTAGATGTTTTTTTGTTTGAAAAAATGTGTATTTTTGCACCGGATTTCGGAAACCGCTGGCGAGAGACGTGAATGTTTCCCTAATCATAACCGATAAAACCTAAAAAAATGGACAATTTGATTCGTTTTGTTGAAGATCAATTGATTGAGAAAAAAGAAATTCCCGATTTCGGTCCGGGTGACACCATCACCGTTTATTATGAAATTAAAGAAGGGAACAAAACCCGTACACAGTTTTTTAGAGGTGTTGTTATCCAACGCAGAGGAAGTGGTGCAACGGAAACCTTCACCGTAAGAAAAATGTCGGGAGACATCGGCGTGGAGAGAATTTTTCCCATCAACATGCCTACCATCCAAAAGATTGAAGTCAACAAAAAAGGGAAAGTTCGCAGAAAAAGAATTTTTTACTTCCGAGACTTACGTGGTAAAAAAGCCCGTATCAAAGAAAAAATGTCTTTCAAGAAAAAAGAAGATTAAAAGAAGAATCGTTTTAACTTTAAAACGCCCCGCTTTCGGGGCGTTTTTTGTTATAAATAAAACTTATTATTAACATTAGAAAAAATTATCCAGCATGTATTGTCTCATTCCTTAAGATTATTTATATTTGTTCTAAATAACCATAAAAATATACACCTATGTTTAAACTACCTGAATTACCATATGACTACAATGCATTGGAGCCTTATATTGATGAAGCAACCATGCGTGTGCATCACCTTGGACATCACCAAGGATATACCAACGGGTTGAATGCCGCCATTGAAGGAACTTGTTATGAAAACATGAGTATTGAAGAGATTTTGAAAAAAATTCATGTCAGTGAAACGGCCATCCGTAACAACGGAGGAGGATATTATAACCACAATTTATACTGGAGCATCATGAGTCCGAACGGTGGGGGAGAACCCACCGGTTCCCTGGCTGATGCTATCAAAGACGCATTCGGGTCATTTGAAAATTTCAAAGACCAATTCAAAAAAGCCGGATTGTCGCGTTTCGGAAGCGGTTGGACGTGGCTCTTGAATCGCCACGGAAAATTGAGCATTTGCACCACACCCAACCAAGACAACCCGCTTATGCGTTTTTCCGAATGTATCGGAACGCCTATTCTGGGTATGGATGTATGGGAACATGCTTATTATTTGAAACATCAAAACAAAAGAGGAAATTATATTGACGACTTTTTCAATGTGATCAATTGGGAAGAAGTCAAGCGCAGATTTGAAGAAAGCAAGTAATCTCTTCCAGCTATTACAAAACGGGATTTCAATTTTCGGAATCCCGTTTCTTTTTTTCATCCTTAATGGATTGAGTGAGGATTTGATAGATTTCAGTATAATTCTCAGGAAAATTTTCGCGTAGTATCCGCAAATGTTTCTCAATGGTTTTATGATCGTTTCTGATGGCCGGACCGGTCATTTTCTCAAACGGATCTTGATTGTCAATATTTTGAAACGTTTGTTTAATTAGTGGTGTTAATATGTTGAAATCCAACCCTTTATGTTTTAATATTTGATATGAAACCGATAACAGGTAACGTGTGAAATTATTGGCATATACGGCCGCCAAATGCAGAAAACTTCTTTGTTGGTCATCCACATGAAAAACTCGGTTACTGATAGAACTTGCCAATTTTTTCAATAGAATCAAGTCGTTTTTGTTTTCCGCATGAATTAAAAGCGGAACCGTTTCCCTAAAAGGAATATCAAGATGATCTGCAGATAAACTTTGTAATGGATAAAATACACCTTTCCTTTCGGACTGAATGATTTGCACGGGCATAACCCCGGATGTATGTACCGTTAAAACATTTTTTTCCGGAAGACGTCGGCTGATATCCTCAATAGAATCGTCCTTTACGGCAATAATGATAATATCAACCTGTGGAAGGTAATTTAAATCTTTATAAATTTTGATATTTCCTGGAAAATCCTTCCATTTTTCAGAATGACGATTCCAAACACCGGTCAGTTCGACGCTACTTGTCTGTGTGAATTGCCAAGCCAAGTGTTTGGCAACATTTCCGCCTCCGATAATAAAAACCTTATGCTTATCCTGTTTCATTCTCCTTCAAATTTAAGTGCTATTTGATTGAGACTTTCAGGCTTACC
>JALVDN010000195.1 GCA_027008965.1 Flavobacteriales bacterium
GTACCTTTCAAGTTAAAGGCCGCTTCGGGGAGATGGTCAAGTTCACCATCCAATATCATATTGAAACCTTTGATGGTATCTTTGATATCTACCAATACACCGGGTATTCCCGTAAATTGCTCGGCCACATGGAAAGGTTGTGATAAGAATCGTTGAACACGTCTTGCACGGTGTACAACCAATTTATCTTCTTCGCTCAATTCTTCCATACCCAAAATAGCAATGATATCTTGAAGCTCTTTATAACGTTGCAGAATTTCTTTCACTCTTTGAGCGGTTCTGTAATGATCTTCTCCCACAATTTCAGGTGTCAAAATCCTGGAAGTGGAATCCAGCGGATCCACCGCAGGATAAATACCCAACTCGGCAATTTTCCGCGACAATACCGTTGTGGCATCCAAGTGCGCAAAGGTTGTAGCGGGAGCAGGGTCGGTCAAGTCGTCGGCGGGAACATAAACCGCTTGTACGGATGTAATGGAACCATGCTTGGTGGATGTAATCCGTTCTTGCAATTGACCCATTTCCGTGGCCAACGTAGGTTGATAACCCACCGCCGAAGGCATACGTCCCAACAATGCCGATACCTCCGAACCCGCTTGCGTGAAACGGAAAATATTGTCAATAAAGAATAATACGTCTTTGGCTTCACCGGTTCCGGCTCCGTCACGGAAATATTCGGCAACCGTCAAACCCGAAAGGGCCACTCTCAAACGCGCTCCCGGAGGTTCGTTCATCTGACCGAACACGAAGGTTGCTTTAGATTCTTCCAAAGCTTTAGGATCTACTTTACTCAAATCCCAACCGCCTTCTTCCATGCTTTTCATGAATTCCTCTCCGTATTTGATTATGCCCGCTTCAAGCATTTCACGCAACAAATCGTTTCCTTCACGCGTACGCTCACCCACTCCTGCGAACACAGACAAACCTCCGTGACCTTTGGCAATATTGTTAATCAACTCCTGAATCAAAACGGTTTTCCCCACACCGGCTCCACCAAACAAACCGATTTTTCCACCTTTGGCATAGGGTTCAATCAAATCGATTACCTTGATTCCCGTATATAAAGGCTCCGTTGCCGTTGAAAGATCTTCAAATTTGGGAGCGGGTTTATGAATGGGATTTCCGTTTTCTCCTTCTTTAGGCAATGCTTCCAGGCCGTCAATGGGATCACCGATAACATTGAATAAACGCCCGAAAATTTTTCCTTTGGGCATTTGAATAGGGGTCCCGAGCACTTCCACTTCAGTGTCACGTTGCAATCCGTCCGTGGAATCCATGGCAACCGAACGCACCGTGTTTTCACCAATGTGTTGTTGTACTTCCAAAATCACTTGTGTGCCATCCGGTCGGGTAACACGAAGGGAGTCGTATATTTTGGGTAACTCCACATTTTCCCCTTCAAAATAAACATCAATTACCGGCCCGATAATCTGTAAGATTTTTCCGTTTTTATTTGCCATTTCAATTATAATTTGTTTGGGTTTTCAAATATGTCGCAAATATAGAATTTTCTTTTGACTTTTTAAGCATTCATAAGTTTTCTTTTCTTCAACCAAGCTTCCATCAATCGAATGAATTCAGCGGGCTTTTCCATCATGGGCGCATGACCGGCCTCGTCAATCCAATATAAATCCGAATCGGGCAGAAGTTTGTGAAATTCTTCCGCCACCTCGGGTGGAGTCACACTATCTTGTTTCCCCCATATCAAACAGGCCGGCACTTTCATTTTTTGCAATTCTTTGGACATGTTGTGCCGGATGGCGCTTTTGGCCAAAGCAAGAGTACGAATGATTTTAGACCGGTCATTGACTATTCTGAAAACTTCATCCACCAGTTCTTTGGTGGCATGACGTGGATTATGAAAAACCTCCTGGGTTTTTTTCTTGATATATTCATAATTTTTTCGTTGCGGAAAACTCTCTCCGAATCCGCGTTCATACAACCCGCTACTACCGGTCAAAATCAATGCTTTGACCTTTTCGGGATGCACACTCGTGTAATATAAAGATACATGCCCGCCCAATGAATTCCCCAATAAAATGGGGTTTTCTATTCCTTTGAATTTGAAAAAATCATGCAAAAACTTGGAAAAACCTTTCACATTGGTTTTCAACAAAGGAAAAGAATACACCGGCAGTTCAGGCATCAAAACACGAAAATACCGGCTAAAATATTCAATCACCTCGTTGAAATTACTCAACCCGCCCATCAGTCCGTGCAGTATCACCAAAGGCTCACCCGAACCTTTTTCTACATATTTGAATCCCTTTTCATGTTTAATCAAGTCTTCCAACATGCGACCTGTTTTACTTACGCAAAAATATAATAATTCTAAATAATGAAAACATTTTCAGTTTTTTAGGTTTATAATTGTTGTTCATATTGGTTTTAAAATTTTATTAAACGTCCGGCGAGCCATCAAGCCCTTCCCCACTCCGTCCAAAAAGGGCTTTCGTCTCGCCTTCCGGCTCCGTGAACCACCCTGCGGGCGTTTCACTCCGCACCTCCGGGAGCCAAAGGATTCCTGTAATCCAAACCTCGAAGCCACGCCTTTGTCTCCCTCCGGACTTCGCAAGCCGGCCCGCCTCCGCTCTCGCTCCGGCGTGCGTCTTGCTTCGTGCGCCTCGGAGCCTGAAGTCTCCTCGGCATGCCGATGAGCAGGATAAAGCCGTCTCACCTCTTGCGGCGGGAGAGCCTGCGCCAAGGCTTGTCTATCCGCCGGATATGCTTTAATGAGATTTCTCAGTCGTTGCTACGCAACTCCTTCGAAATGACAATCCTGAAAACACAATGAAATTAGTAGCACTCTGTTATTCCGAGCGAGTTCCGGCGCAAGCCGGAACGACG